>CAJONA010000215.1 GCA_905235755.1 uncultured Clostridia bacterium | reverse complement strand
ACCCGATCCGGTATCACGTTGTCCTCGCGTATATGCCGGAGAAGCGGGACGAATACCGGCTGACGGACTATTCCGATACCATTATCCCGGAGGGCATCGAGACCGTCATTAAGCGTTTTGCCATCAACTACCGGAACAAGTGGATGATCGAGCAATCGGATTTCGTCGTCACCTACGTCATCCACGACGCCGCCTCCGGCGCCGCCCAGTTCAAGAAACTGGCTGAAAGGAGAGGAAAGAAGGTGGTGGAGTTGGCGGTTATTCGCCGGTGAAGAAATCTCTAATCCGCTGCCAAAGTGTTTTTCGCTTAGGTAGTTGATACTGCTGCTGGGGTGTGTATATATAACTCGCAGCCGGTTTTTGCTGTTGGCGCATTTGCGCTTGTTGGCGACGTTGTTCAGCCAGACGTCTTTGCCGTTCTGCTTCTTCAGCTTTGTTCATTATTGCCATTGGGTCATTGGCAGAATAGAGGCGACACCTAAACGTATCTAGCCAATCGTAATCAGATTCTTCACATATGTCGGAATCGTACCCGACCTCATGCGAAAGCTGATTGCGAATCCAGCGCAGGTGCTTCAACATATCATAGTCGGCACCCCACGTTGATACGTACCGTCTGCCTTTATAATCGTTCTGCTCCATCTGACGTATATATTCAGAAACTCCTTCAGCAGACCCGTAGGCGTCGCGGATGAACTTATCGACGCTTTTATACAAATCCATGAAATCAATGTTTAAGTCACGCATTTGTCTACCTTTTTGTTGATGATTATCATATTTCTTCTATCCCCAAGCTCTTCAAATACTGATACGTTCCGTCATAGAACTTCGGGAGTCTTGTACTATCTTCCCAGAAGCCGCTCGGGGTTTTGTTTGCGTTTCCTTCGGGGATACAGATTACCATACCGGCGCGGGCGCGGGTGAGCAGGACACGATATGCGTTGAGCATATATTTCATTTGCTCTTGCTGGTTTTCGGTAGCACCCGTTATCTCGTACCACTTGGTGTTTCCATTGAAACGATAATAACGCCACTTTCCGTCCTCGTATCTCATATCGGCGTCCCACAAAAGGCAGGTATAGTCAAGCTCCAAACCCTGCACCTGAATTTCCGTGGCGGCGTCTTCGAGATAATTTGACGAACGAGTATCAACCTTATCTTCAAGGAACCAGTGAACCGCATTTTCGCAGAATATGTACTGCTAACGGCTTATACCTTGCGGATTCTTTCGTAACAAGGACACCGGTGCGCTCCGTGCCTCTCACTTTGCTGTGGAGCCATTTGCGCGCCTTTGCCATATCGCGGGTAAGCACGATCGGGTACTTATCCTTTATCTCTTCATAGAGTGCAGATGCACTATCGTCGAACGAAAGCAAAGCGTGCACAAAAGCAGAAAGCTTTTCGGCGCGATAAGAACGCAAAGAAACGCCCAGGTGCAAATTCTCTGAATATGTGACGTTTCCATTGTCTGCAAGCAGTTCGTTGACCCTTCCTTCGGCGTATTCCGCTTCGGTCAGTTTGGGCGAAATGTAAACTTTCCAGTGCGGGAACTTTTCGTTGATGGCTTGAATCCATTCGGATATGCCGGCTTCACCGGTGTTGATCTCCTGACCGCCACCAACAAGGCAGATGATCGTTGCCCAGTCCTCGCGCTGATCGAGCGACCAAATCAAGAACGCTGTTTCGGATACCGGGAAGTTCGGCACCTTCAGCTTGTTGCCGTATGTTCCGCCGCGCTTGAGATAGTCAGCAAGACGCTTGTGCGTCCAGGAGCGCTGCGCCTCGTCAAAGATGGCAACATGTTCTACCTCGCCGAAACCGGCTTCTTCCATTTTTACGGCTTTCGTCGGATCTATTTCAAGAACGCCGTTTTCAACGGGGTTTTTAATTTTGGCGAGCATATTATCACGATAGCGATGGATCATTTGGATCGATTTACTCACCTCACGGCGAGAGTCGGTCATTTTCTTTTTCTCGCCTTCCTCGCGGCAACGCTTGTAGTTGTCCTGCGCAAGCGCTTCTGTGAGCACTGCGACAAGCGGACCGTTGCCAGACAGAT
>CAJONA010000214.1 GCA_905235755.1 uncultured Clostridia bacterium | reverse complement strand
GTCATCGAAGTGAACCCGCGCGTGTCGCGCTCGTCGGCGCTCGCGTCGAAGGCGACGGGCTATCCTATCGCCAAGATAACCGCAAAGCTCGCGCTCGGTTATACGCTCGACGAAATAAAGAACGACATCACAGGCAAAACGTGCGCGTGCTTCGAGCCGACTATCGACTACGTCGTCGTCAAATTCCCGAAGTGGCCGTTTGACAAATTCGCAGGTTCGAGCCGCAAGCTCGGAACGCAGATGAAGGCTACGGGCGAGGTCATGGCCATCGCCGACTCGTTTGAGGCGGCGCTGATGAAAGCCGTAAGGGGTGCCGAAATATCGCTCGATACGCTGAATGCCTCGCCGATGTCGTCATCTCCTGTCGAAGAGCGCCTCGCATCGCAGGACGACAAGCGCATATTCACCGTTTTTGAGGCGCTGAAATGCGGCGTTTCGGTCGGGAAAATACACGATATCACGCTCATCGACGAATATTTTTTGAACAAGATGAAAAAACTCGCCGACTATGAGGCAAAGATCGAAGGCGGAAAACTGACGGAAGAACTGTATCTTAAAGGCAAGCGTTTCGGCTATACCGACGCGGCGCTCTCGCGCCTGTCGGGAATTGAAAAACTGCCGTACAGCAAACCGTTTTCATATAAAATGGTCGACACCTGCGGCGCGGAATTCGACGCGGAAACGCCGTATTTCTACTCGGTGTCAGGCGGCGAGTGTGAGGCGCGCGCAATGCCGCGCGGCTCAAAGCCCGTCGTTATGGTGCTCGGTTCCGGTCCTATCAGGATAGGGCAGGGGATAGAGTTCGATTACAGCTCCGTCCACTCTGTTTGGACGCTGCGCGAGATGGGGTATGACGTCGTCATCGTCAACAACAACCCGGAGACTGTCTCGACCGACTACGACATCGCAGACCGCCTCTATTTCGAGCCGCTCTGTCCCGAGGACGTGATGAACATAATCGAAGTCGAAAAGCCGATCGGCGTCGTCGTTGCGTTCGGCGGGCAGACCGCGATAAAACTGACAAAATTTCTCGATGAAAACGGTATAAAAATTCTCGGCACGTCTGCCGAAAGCATCGACATCGCCGAGGACAGAAGCCGCTTTGACGAGCTTCTCGAAAAATTCGGCATCAAGCGCCCGAAGGGCATGGGCGTCAATACCCTCGATGAGGCGGTAAAAGCCGCCGACACGCTCGGCTATCCCGTCTTGCTCCGCCCGTCGTACGTCATAGGCGGACAGAATATGACTATCTCGCGCGGCAAAGAACAGACGGTCGCGTATATGGAGAAAATACTTGCCGGCGGCATTGAAAACCCCGTACTGATCGACAAATATATGCCCGGGATCGAGCTTGAAGTCGACGTCATTTCCGACGGCAAGGATGTGCTTATTCCCGGTATCATGGAGCATATCGAGCGTGCGGGCGTACACAGCGGCGACTCGATAGCCGTGTATCCTCCGTACAACCTGAACGACAAATTTTTGAGCCTGATATGCGATCGCTCGGAAAAACTCGCGCTCGCGCTCGGCACAAAGGGACTTGTCAACATTCAGTATCTGATATACGACGGCGAGCTTTACGTTATCGAGGTCAATCCGCGCGCGTCGCGTACCGTGCCGTATATCAGCAAGGTCACGGGCGTGCCTATGGTCGATCTCGCGTCAAAGGTGATGCTCGGCGTGCCGCTCGCATCTCTCGGTTACGGCACCGCCGTATTCGGCGGTAAAAGTGCCGGTGTTCTCGTTTGAAAAATTAAGCGACGTCAACTCCATCTTAGGCCCCGAGATGAAATCGACGGGCGAGGTGCTCGGAATAGGCAAGACAATGGAAGAGGCGATGTTCAAAGGGCTTGTCGCGGCAGGATTTTCTCTGCCGCCGATTGGCTCCGGCAAGCGCTCCGGGGTATTGCTCAGCGTCGAGGAGAACGACTATCAGGAGATAATCTCGATAGCGAAGCGCTTTTATGATCTCGGTATGATGTTGTACGCGACGAGCGGTACGGCGAGCGCGATAGCGACGCTGGGCATCAACGTCACGTCCGTCGGAAACGCTACGGAAAACGACGACATAATAACGCTCATGGAGAGCGGCAAACTCAATTATATAATCTACACCGGCGCCGTCAAAGACGCGACCGTCGGCGACTACACCGTACTGCACCGCCGCGCGATGCAGCTCGGCATACCGTGCCTGACGTCGCTCGACACGGCGAGCGCGCTGGCGCGCATAATCGAGAGCCGATTCACGCTCTATAACACAGAGCTTGTCGACATAGGAAATTTGCGCGAGGAGCGGAAAAAGGTGCGTTTTTGCAAGATGCAGTCGTGTGGGAACGACTATATCTTCATCATGAATTTCGACGGAGAACTCACCTGCCCCGAGTCGCTGTGCGTAAATCTTTGCACGCAGCATTTCGGTATCGGCAGCGACGGCATCGTTTTGATAGAAAGATCGGCGGTCGCCGACGCAAAGATGCGCTCGTTCAACAAGGACGGCAGCGAGGGAAAAATGGCGGGCAACAACATCCGCTGCGTCGCCAAATATCTCTACGACAACGGATACGTCAAGGACGAAAATATCACCGTTGAAACGGCGAGCGGCGTCTACAAGCTCAAACTCTATCTGCGCGACGGAAAAGTCAGCTCGGTCAGCGTCGATATGGGCAAGGCGGATTTCTCGACGAAGGCTGTCGGCGCGACCGTAAAAGAGAACGAGATGATAAATTATACGCTTGTCGTCGGCGGCGAGACGTACAGCGTCACGTGCGTGTCT
>CAJONA010000213.1:781-2653 GCA_905235755.1 uncultured Clostridia bacterium | reverse complement strand
GCACCAAAATCGCCTCCGCGCCCGCGGCGATCTCCTCGCGCGGCTCGCCGTCCGCGACGATGGCGATATCCAGCGCCTTGGCGGAGGCGGTGAACCGCCAGTCGCCGAACAGCCCGGGAAACGCGATGGGCGAGGTGTTGGGGATGATATCCTTGAGGCTCATCGGTCGTCCTCCCGCGCGGCGGACGCGCTCATCGGCACGAGCAGCGACATGGCGCGGCGCTCCTCCACAATGTTATCGCGCAAAAACGCCTCGACGTCCGCCTTCGTGATCGTGTCGTAGACCTCGGGGAAGCGATAGGGATCGAAGCCGCGGAAGGCGCCGTCCGCAAGGCTCACGGCGATGTTCTCGAACGAGTTGAGCGCGCGCAGCGACGCGCCGAAGGCGACCTCTGTCGCCACTTTTTCGTTCGGCGCCCATTCACAGTAGATCTCGTCGTATTTTGCCGCGAATTCCGTTATTTCGGTAGACGGTGTTCCGGGGTAGCTCGAAACGACGTTGACTCCCGCTTCGTAGAGCCCCCTTGCCGCCGCTTCGTTGCCAAGCATCAGTTTTTTCAAAACAATATCTCCTTAGTGTTCTTTAATTTTCTTCATTTTCAATTCCGTCAGCACCTATGCTGTCCGTGACCTTGACGGTCTTGACCGCCGTATAGCAAGCGAACATCTCGTCGACATTCTTTGGACGTGTCTTCTGCGTGAACGCGCTGACCAAAGGTACGAGGATAAGTCCGCCTATCATTGCGAATACGCCGGAGTAGAGCGAGTTACGGAATACGAACGAAAGGACGGGAATGCCCGATACGGAGAACCAGCCGACAGATATGCAGAGCTGAACGAGTTCCATAATAACGCCGAACGCAAACGACGTGACGACAGCCGCCTTTGTCGTTTTCTTATAATACAGACCGTAGAGGAACGGCGCGAGAAACGCGCCGGCGAGAGCGCCCCACGATACGCCCATCATCTGAGCGATAAAGAGGCTCTTGCTTGTCGCCTGCTTTATTGCGATCGCAGCGGAGATCACTATGAATACGACGATAAACAGACGCATGATGAGCATCTTCTTCTTTTCGTCGAGTTTCTTTTTTGATATGGGCTCGATGAAGTCGAGCGTTATCGTCGAGCTGCTCGTCAGAACGAGAGAGGAGAGCGTCGACATCGACGCCGAAAGCACGAGGACTATTACAACGCCGATGAGCACGGCGGGAAGCGTCGAGAGCATCTGCGGAATGACGGCGTCATATCCGTTTGCCGCCACGTCGACGTCATACAGTCTGCCGAATCCGCCGAGGAAGTAGCAGCCGCCGGCGACGATGATCGCAAACAGCGTCGATATGATGGTGCCTTTTTTGATGGCGTCCTCGTTTTTGATAGCGTAGAACTTGTTGACCATTTGCGGCAGTCCCCACGTTCCGAGGGAGGTGAGCATAACGACAAAGAGCAGGAACAGAGGCTGGGGACCGAAGAACGACGCGTATTCCCAGCCGCCGTTTTCGCTCGTTGCGAGCTGTTCCATCGCGCTCATCAGTCCGCCGTTATCGTTGAGCACCGCAAGGATGACGGCGACTATGCCGCCCACCATTATGATGCCCTGAATAAAATCGTTGATCGCCGTCGCCATATATCCGCCGATTATGACGTACACGCCCGTGAGCACGGCCATGACTATGACGCATACAGCGTAGCTGACGCCGTCGTATGCCATGGCGAACAGCCTCGAAAGTCCGTTATACAGCGAAGCCGTATACGGAATGAGAAATACGAATGTTATAACGGAAGCGGCGACCTTCAGTCCCCTCGACTCAAATCTTATCCCGAAGAAGTCGGGCATCGTCTTGCTGGAAAGGTGCTGAGTCATGACGCGCGTTC
>CAJONA010000213.1:0-770 GCA_905235755.1 uncultured Clostridia bacterium | reverse complement strand
ACGCGAGGAGCGAGCCGATGAACGCGTTGCCGAGGCCTATCCACGTCGAAGCGACGCCGAACGACCAACCGAACTGCCCCGCGTATCCGACGAATATGACCGCCGAGAAATACGATGTTCCGTAAGCGAAAGCCGTGAGCCACGGACCTACCGCGCGCGAGCCGAGAACGAATCCGTTGACGTCCGTCGCGTGCTTTTTCGAGCGTATTCCTATAAATACCATCAAGGCAAAGAAGAATACGATAAACACTGTTGTGATTATCATTGTCGTAGTCATTGTATGTATCTCCTGAAAATCAAATTTTATCTTTGGTTTTGTTCGAGGACAAGACGATCCGCGCCGTATGTCTTGCGAAGCAGGGGCTTTTCTATTTTGCCCGTCGGGTTGCGCGGAACGTCTGCGAAGATTATCTTGCGCGGGCGTTTGTAGCGGGGCATACCCTTGCAAAATTCTTCTATTTCTTCCTCTGTGCAGGTGTAGCCGTCTTTTATTTTTATGATGGCGGCGGCTATCTCGCCGAGCCTGTCGTCGGGCAGCCCTATGACCGCCACGTCGGCGACTTTATCGCATCCGCGGATGTAATCTTCTATCTGAACGGGATAAAGGTTTTCGCCGCCCGTTATGATGACGTCTTTCTTTCTGTCAACGAGGAAGATGAATCCGTCCTCGTCTCTCATAGCCATATCGCCGGTGTAGAGCCAGCCGTCTTTGAGCGTTTTCGCCGTCGCTTCCGGATCGTTGTAGTAGCAGACCATGACGCCGTATCATT
>CAJONA010000212.1 GCA_905235755.1 uncultured Clostridia bacterium | reverse complement strand
GGCTGCGTTTTAACAGTTCGCTCTTGTCATCGTTGTCGCGCGGCATCTCCATGCCGACGCGCCCGCAGAGCGATTCGAGCGCCGAGATGTAGTCGAGATTTTCCGCGCGCATGACGAACGTTATCACGTCGCCGCCGGCTCCGCATCCGAAGCAGTGGAAAGTCGAACGCGCCGGAGAAACGAAGAACGACGGCGTTTTCTCGCTGTGGAACGGGCAAAGCCCGGAATAGTTCGAGCCGGTGTGCTTCAAATTGACGTAAGTCGACACGACGTCTTCGATGCGGTTGCGCATTTTCAGTTCGTCGATAAAGTCCTGCGTTATTTTCATTTTCACACCCCCTCGGCTTTATTTATTTGTATTTTAACCAAATATCACGGATAAAATCAGATATTTTAACAATATCGGGCGATGTCGGCCGCTTATTTGCGCCAGATCTTCGGAATGAACAGATCCTCAAACAGATTTATCGCAAATCTGTCCGTCATTCCCGCGATGTAGTCGCAAACGTGCCGCTCGACGCTCTCGGTCTCGTCCTTGCGGAATTCATCGGGAAGCTTGTCGGGATTTTTCACAAAATACTCGTACATTTGAAGAAGCATCGACCGCGCTCTGACTTCCTCGCCCTTGGCGACGGGGTTTTTGTATACGTGCTCCGTCAAGAAGTCGCGCAGCTCCATCATCGCCTTGTAAATTTCGGGTTCCATTGTTATTTCATTTTTGTCCGCACTCGCATTTATCGTGCTTGTGACCATCGTCGCTATACGCGCCGAGTGAGTCTGTCCGAGCACGTCGCAAAGCTCTTTCGGTATGTCGTCGGGCGCGATTATCCCCGCCCTGACGGCGTCGTCGATATCGTGATTTATATACGCTATCCTGTCGGCGAATTTAACGATGACACCTTCGAGCGTCGACGCCATGCACTCTCCCGTATGGTTTAATATGCCGTCGCGGACTTCGCAGGTGAGATTAAGCCCCTGCCCGCCGTTTTCGAGTTTGTCCACGACGCGCAGACTCTGCTTGTAGTGCGTAAAATCGGGAGAAAAACATTCTTTCAATGCCGATTCGCCAGCGTGACCGAACGGCGTGTGTCCGAGGTCGTGGCCGAGCGCCGCGGCTTCCGTCAGATCTTCGTTGAGAGAAAGTCCGCGCGCTATCGTGCGCGCTATTTGCGTGACCTCTATCGTATGCGTCAGGCGCGTGCGGTAGTGCTCGTCCTTCGGCGAGAGGAAAACCTGCGTCTTGTGCATAAGACGGCGGAACGCTTTTGAGTGAGTTATCCTGTCGCGGTCGCGCTGAAATTCGGTGCGCAGTCCGTCGGGTTCGACGTACACGGCACGGCCTTTCGTGTCGCGGCTCTTGCACGCGTAAGGAGAAAGAAATTCGTCCTCCCGTCTGTATAACATCTCAACAATATTCAAAATTTTTCTCCTAAAAATTATTTTTCGCTCTTAATATACGACAAAAAATCGAAAAATCCTCTTTTTTGAAGAAAAATTTATTATGTTATATATTAAAAATTATTTTTTTGCTCGCGCTCGCGCCGCGTGTGCGAATGGCTCCCCTGTGCAAAGCAGCGTAGCGGCGGTGCCGCAGGCGAGACAGCTGTCGCGGAGCGACTGATGGATTGTCCTTTCCCATGCAACATGGGAGTTTTGCTCTTTTCTTTCGGGAGCGAAAGAGGACGGTGTACTTTTCTTGCTTCTGCAAGAAAAGATACCAAAAGAAGCAGACAAGCGTGCCGCTTGAGCGCTTGTGAGCCGCAGATAAAGCCGAGAGAATTCGTTCGCCTGAAACGTCGTCGCACCGCTCCTTTGGTTTCTAAATTTTGCTCCGCAAAATTTACCGGCGAAAACGGGCAAAGATCCGTCGAGTTCAAGCCGGAAGCGAGCGCGTGCCGCAAATGATAAAATTCTGATATTATTGGCACGCGATGCGTGTCTAACGAGAGAAGCTGTACAAAATAAATCTGCCGGAGAGCCGCATTGTTCGCACTATGCCTTTGTGTTACGGCTTTATCAGCAAACGACCTCGGCGATATGTCGACCTGTGTTTACCGCAACAGCAGCGACACAAAATCGCCGACGCAGAGAAAACGGCAAGAGCTTTCTTTTGTGCTTCTTTTCTTTCGCTCCCCGAAAGAAAAGAGCGAAAGTCCCTCGCGCACGGCGCGAGAAAAAACGCAGCGACGCGGAAGAGAACAATCCCTCAGTCGCTCCGCGACAGCTCCCTTTGCACAAGGGAGCCTTTCGCGCCGATGCGGCGCGAAAAACAGCGGCGCGCTCGCTTTTATATTTCATTTTTTGGTAAAAGAAAAATAAAAATTTATAAATGTAAATTTTTTATTGACAAAAGTACGCTTAAATGATATAATGTTTTCGGAAAGGGGTGGCTGCAATGTATGTCAGTTATGAAAAATTATGGATAATGATCGCTCAAAGAGGACTGAGCAAAAAAGATATATGCGACGCGACCGGCATAAGCAGCCGCACTATGGCGAAGCTTTCAAAAAACGAGTCCGTCACCATGGACACGCTTGCAAAAATATGCGAAGTCCTGAACTGCGACATAGGCGATATAGCGACTTTTTCCCGCGACCCCGTCGCCCTGTCGTTATACGACGCATACAAAAAATTCAGAAGAAAAATTTCGGAAACCGAATTTTTGAACAAATACGAATTTTCATATAGTGGGCGGCGTTTTGTTGCATTTGTAACAAAAAAGATCGCAAACAAATGGACGATCATAGAGTGTCAGAACAACGACATAAAATGGCGACAGCTTTCAAAAACATGGCGCCTTGACGGCACGGGAGCGTTTCTCGGTGCGGTTGATCTGATAGCGCGCGTTTCGCCAGACAAAGACGCGGTCGACCTGCTCATCATTTCGGGAAAGCCCGGAGAGATCAAGGGACTCGACGACGGCATATTCCGCTCCGCTCGAAACTATGGCGGCGAGGGGTATATAAACATCATGTCGGAAGCGGCGTTCAAATGCCTCTCTCTGCCCACTGATGAAAAATGAATACAAAAAATAAGCCGACGTCACGTCGGCTTTTTATCTTACGTCGAATTTTTCGCTTGTCTTTTCGACGGCGTAGCGCCCGTCGAAGCGCGCGGCGATCTCCGCGTCGA
>CAJONA010000211.1 GCA_905235755.1 uncultured Clostridia bacterium | reverse complement strand
AAGCAGAAATTGCGGTCGCCTATCGCACTCCTTACACGCATATCCTCGTAATGCTCGCCGTAACCTATAAGCACCTCGGTGCCTTCCGGAACATCGAGCGACACCGAAAGATAGCCCGCCGTCTCGCCGCCGAGGTCATATAGGAAATACAGCCCATCAGCCCTGACGCCATCCTCGATCGACGCAGTAACTGCGTCTCCGGCACTCTTGACAAACGAGTCGTCTCTTGCCGAAAGAAAAGCGAGGTGATGCCTTTTCGCTTTGGGAAGACTTGCGTCCGCCTCGAGGAATACGCCCTGCGCCGAGCGTTTGCCCTTCATAAGCTCGCCTATGACGAGCTTTTCTATGGGGCGCGGCGCTATATCATACACCTTGTCCATGAGAACGCTCTTTCTGTACTCCGATTCGCCTGCCCTTGCATCGTATTCAAAGTTGAAGCCGAGCTGGCTAGTCAAAAACTCGTGTGTGTCGAGATATTTTTCATCCCTTGCCGACAGCGTCTCCTCAGAGCTTACAAGAATCTCTTTTTCGCCCTGCCATACTGCAAATATTATGCCGGGAACGCCGACAGATCGGGTAAGGAAGTCTTTTCCGGCGACATAGTGTCCGACGACGAGCTTGTTCTCCCCTTCTATGCAGAAGGGCGTTAGGTCTATTTCGTCGTAAACCGGGTGAAAGTCGCGGTCCTCGTACTGTCCGCCGTCGACAAAAGAGCCGTTCAGCCATATTGCGTACTGAGTAAACGCACTGACGTAAAGCGTTGTCTTTTCACCGCCGGCACGGTTAAAGCTGCCGAGATAGTTGTAATATCTGTGCTCTGTATCCGTATCAGAGGCGGTATCAGCCATTATCCACTTTGCGTTTTCAAAGGCGTTTATCATATTGTATGCCCTCCTTTTGAGCACCGCTTGGAGTTTATAAGTTTTCCACCATATACCGAACGATTTTTGCGCAGCGAGCGGTGTTTTCCCGTAAGATCACCCGGATCGTGTTTCCGTATTCCTCCTGCGGTCATATACGTACCTCTTCATTTTAAAAGAATTATATCAGACATTATTCGCCTTTGCTACTCTCAAAGAGTATAACACACAAATGTTACCAAATCAATAAAAACCGTTTATTTTTGCGCAGTTACGAAGAGAAAATTTGCGTTTACCGGTTAAAATACCCGAATTGTATTCCGTTTTTGCTTTAAACGTAATACAGACAGCAACGACGGCGGAAGCAAAAACCTCCGCCGCCGTTTTTTGCGCCAAAAGTGGTATTTAAAATCAAATTGCCGTTCTTTGGCTATTTATGGTTTTACATTATTACACGGCAACAATATGAATATTTAAAGTTATCAATGACTGTTTCCGGCAACCGCCATGTATTAAAGGCGAATATCCGACATTTCTTTCCAAAAATCCTTTTTTTACATCAAAACCGATTGATTTTTGCCGATCTGTATGCTATACTGTACAATAGATTGTTGTAATATAATGGTGGTAAGCATGATCCTGCCGTCAACATAAAATCGTAGGTATAACAATGGCATTCTTCAAATGCAAAATGTGCGGCAGCACAATAGAATTTCAAGAGGGAGCGACTGTCGGCGTATGCGATTCCTGCGGCACAAAGCAGATGCGGTCTCGTCTTGACGACGACCGGAGGGCGAATACCACACCGTCGTCGCGGTAGGTTATAATGGATACGATCAATGCGACGTATCCGACTGGCGGAATATCAAGATGCCGTTTTTGAAATAAAATGTTTCAGCGTCTTTATATGCAAACCTGACAATGACAGGATAAAAACGGCAAATCATGCGTAAGAGAAGTTGTTATTAAAAAAGAGATTTGTTTGGGAGATGAAACCATGCCTTATCCGAAGCCTCTATCAGAAAAATCATTGAAAAATTGAAAAAGCTTTATGCACAGTCCGGCATTTCGCCCGAGGTACGGGATTACCTGCATACGATGTTTGCCGCCTGCGCCAATCTTTACGGCGCCGTGACTTTGCGTGAAGTCTGGGCGGTCTATCAGGAAATCAAATACAAGCCGCTGCGAATCCACAAACGTGATGTGATCGCTTTTTCCTCCATCGTACGGCGTGAATCCCTGCCGTATCGGGTATATGAGATCGAGGAATTGTATGTTGACGAACCGCACAGCGAATTTGATCGCTTTATCGTTTCAAACAGTCTGATCGGCATCGGTTACGGCAAATTGATCTGGTTTTACAATCTGATGGAAGTGCGCGGCAGTCGTTCCCTATATGTACCCGATGATTTTCTGACCTTTGCAGAATCAACGGTAACGCCGGAGGAACAGGCGCTGTTCGACTATATCGGCGATTTGAGATCAACGGAAAAGGATTGCGTCCCGCCTTACGGAGACCGTTACCCGAACGTGAACTGCGGAAAGAAACTTAGCGAGTTTTCCTTTTTGAACAAAGAAGAAAACTTTAATGTGGAATGGTATGAGAAAAATTCGTCCAGACACGAAGCCCTTTTGAGAAAATACGGCGGTACGGAAGCGGAAAAGATAATACGGCAGTACACCTTATGGGAAAACATCGGGGACATGGATCCGACGGACGTTCTCAGTTGTGTTGCGGAAGAACTGACCGAGGCGGGCGTGGCGTTAACGACAGTGAGGTTCCGTCGGCTCACAGACTTGATGATGAATGCGCACAACAACAGTCATCTGTGGTGCATCGGCGGCTGGACGCCCTGTGAATTGTCTGCAAGGACGCCACGAACCGGCATGCCGGAAATATCCTTCGGACCCGGGCTGCAGAAAGCGCTTGCCGACGGGTCGATAAGCAAAGACGATATTTTCAAAACGCTGTCGGAAATGGGATTTAAGGTGCTGCCGCCGAAAAGATAAAGACCATATTCTCCGAAAATCTCAACGACTTTCTCCCACAACTGATAGAGCCGTACCTCAAACACACCGACAGCGCACTCACGCTTTTGTCTATATTTGAGGTTAGTGTAAATACCCTGTTCCATCAAATCAAAAAAGCACAAAGGGACCATAGTAAAATTCGCAGATTACACAAAAAGCGGGACAGCATGCAGGCTGTCCCTTACAAATATTTTTTAATATTGCACAAATTATGGGCTGTAACAATTCGTTTTGCTACAGCCCCAATTAAATTTTCATGTCACT
>CAJONA010000210.1:681-3848 GCA_905235755.1 uncultured Clostridia bacterium | reverse complement strand
CTCGATGATGAGCGTGTTCGCGTTCGGAACGTCGACGCCCGTCTCGATTATCGTCGTACACACGAGAATGTCGATATCGCCGTCGACGAGCGCCTGCCACACGTCGGAGAGCGCGTCTTTGTCCATTTTTCCGTGCGCGACGGCTATCTCCGCCTCGGGAAATTTTTCTTTCAGCTTTGCCGCGCGCGAATATATCGACGTCGTGTTGTTGTGCAGGTAGAAAACCTGCCCGCCGCGCCGCAGTTCCCTGCGCACAGCCTCATAAATCACAGCGTCGTCGTGTTCGAGGACGTACGTCTGTACGGGCAATCTGTCAAACGGCGCTTCGTCGAGCACAGACATATCGCGCATATCGCTCATCGCCATATTGAGCGTGCGCGGTATCGGCGTCGCCGTCAGCGTCAGAACGTCGACGTTCCTTGACATTTGCTTGAGCTTTTCCTTGTGCGCGACGCCGAAGCGCTGTTCCTCGTCGACGATGAGAAGTCCGAGATCGCCGAATTTTATATCCTCCGAAAGTATGCGGTGCGTGCCCACGATGATGTCGACATCGCCGCGCGCGAGAGCGCGCAGTATCGACTGCTGCTTTGACGGCGAACAAAATCTCGACAGCATCTCGGTTTTGACGGGAAAAGCGCGCATACGCGACAGTATCGTTTGGTAATGCTGCATCGCAAGTATCGTCGTCGGGACGAGAATAGCGACCTGCTTATTGTTGGCGACAGCCTTGAACGCCGCGCGGAGCGCGACCTCGGTCTTGCCGAAGCCGACGTCGCCGCAAAGGAGTCTGTCCATCGGGACCGGCTTTTCCATATCGGCTTTTATCTCGCTCGACGCGATCAGTTGTCCCTCCGTCTCCTCGTACTCGAACATCGACTCGAATTCGCGCTGCATTTCGTCGTCGGGAGCAAACGAAAAGCCCGGCTTGCGCATTCTCTCCGCGTACAGAGCGATGAGCTCTTTCGCCATGCTCTTGACTTCGCTCTTGACGCGCGATTTCGTGCGCTCCCATTCGCCGCCGCCGAGCTTTGAAAGTTTCGGCGCCTTGCCGCCTTCCGTGCCGCCGCCGATGTATTTGGAGACGGTCTCAATCCTTTCGCACGGGACGTAAAGTATACCCGTCCCGGCGTACTGGATCTTGATGTGGTCGCTGCGCGTTCCGTCGTAGCTGAGAACGCTCTCGATGCCCATATATATGCCTATGCCGTGAGTGTCGTGAACGACGTAATCGCCCACCGTCAGGTCGGCGTATGACAGCAGTTTTTCCTTTGCGGATCTTTTGTCCGCCGTCCTTCTCCTGTATCTCGAACGGCGCTTTTCGCTTCCCTCTCCGAGCGAGATGCATACGAACTTTTCTCCGACGAGTTCAAAACCATCCGCGTCGAGCGCCGTCACGGCGACGTGACCGCTCGGAACGTCGTCGATGTCGTGATATTTCGGATAAAAAACGGCGTTGATGTCCGCGTCGGAAAGAAGCTCGGCGAGCGACGACGCCTCGGCGTCGCTCTTGCACAAGATCACAACGGACGAGCCGCCGAGCGAATACATCCGAACATCCTCTGACAGCGCTTCGAAATTCCCCGAAAAGTTAGACGTGGCGCGGGTTTTGAAGTTGAACATCTCGGCAAGTTTCCCGCGATATTTCGCGTCGAAGCTGTTTAAAATGAGCGCCGCGTTTTTCTCGATAAATGCGAAAAGCGCCTCGTTATTCTGTAAAAATGACGCGTATCTCGGCGACATAAGTCCCTGTTCGATGAGATCCGCGGACGTCGTTGCCAAATGGTCGGAAACGTTTTTCAGCCGTTCCGCAACGGCGGCATAGTCAGAGACGAAAACGAGCGCGCCGTCGTCGAAATAGTCGATAAGCGACACCTTTTCGGGATAGATCACGGAGATGTACTTGTCCGCGAACGGCACGTCCTGTTCGCTCTGCACGGTATCGAGCTCGCGCGACAGCGTCGGGGGCACTTCGTCGGGCGCTTTTTTGATTTATCACCGCCGCGATCTTTTCGCGCGCCGAAGCGTCGACGAGTATCTCTCTCGCCGCCGTTATCTTTATGTTTTGTATCTGTTCGGTGCTTCTCTGCGTCATAGCGTCAAACAGCTTCATCTGGTCTATCTCGTCGCCGAAATACTCGATTCGGACGGGCATATCGAGTTCGGGCGGGAACACGTCGACGATGCCTCCGCGCACCGAAAACTGCCCCTTTCCGTCGACGAGTTCGGAGTAGACATACCCCTCCGAAACGAGCGCCTCGCGGAGCGCTTCGAGCGGGTATTCGTCTCCGACCGCAAGCGCCGTTTCGGAGCGTCTCAAAACGTCGGGCGGCATAGTGTAAGACAGTGCCGCGTCGCACGTGGAAATTACGACGTCGGCTTCATTTTTCAGTATTTTCGAAAGCGTCGAGAGTCGCTCGTGTTCGAGCTCGTGCGACGCGATCATATTATAGAAGACGGGATCGCGCGTCGGGAATATCTCCGCTCTCATTCCGAGGGCGCAGAGCGCTTCGCGGGTGCGCGCCGCCGCCTTATCGTCGGCGACGATGAGCAGCGCGGGCGAGCCGCGTCTTTCGTCGGACGTCAAAGCGGCGAGGAAAGCGTTCGCCGCCCCCTCGCAAAGCCCCGTTATTTCAGACGGATACCGTCTCGCCATGCCGCGCACGGCGGCGATGGACTTTCGCAAATGGCCGTATTCCGACAGCCGCCGGATACGGTCAAGAAGTATATTCATTTTGCACCTCAATTGCAAATTTGCATCGCTTTTTCGATGTCGCCGCCGATGATATATCCGACAGCCGAATATATGTCGGGAAGTCGCGCGGCTATCGCATTTCGGTCAGCCTCGGGCAGCTTCGACAAGACGAAATCGGCAAGATCGTACCCTTCCGGCTTTTTGCCGACGCCGATCTTTATGCGCGGGTATTTTTCCGAGCCGAGCCACATTCCGATGCTTTTCAGTCCGTTATGACCGCCCGCTGAACCTTGAGCGCGGAGTCTCAATTTTCCGAACGGTAACGCCATATCATCGTAAATTATTAAAACGCTGCTTAAATCGATTTTATAAAAATTAACGGCTTCGCTTAAAGAATTTCCGCTTAAATTCATGAAAGTTAAGGGCTTTAAAAAAATTATATCGCCGCTTTTCCAAAATTCAGCGTGAAATTTAT
>CAJONA010000210.1:0-663 GCA_905235755.1 uncultured Clostridia bacterium | reverse complement strand
AATTCGTTATTATGTGGTCAACGCATAGCCAGCCCATGTTGTGCCGGGTGAAAGCGTATTCAATTCCGGGATTTCCAAGACCGGCTATGAGTTTCATAAGTTATTTTTTCTCCTCTGCTTCGTCGCCTTCTTTGGCTGCTTTGCCTTTGGCTACGACTTCGACATCAGCTGCTGCCGGCTGTTCTTCTTCAGGAGCGGCTTCTTCAATTCCGCGTGAAGTTACAACGTTAGCAACGATTTCATCAGGGTCGGCAAGGACTTCAACGTTTTCAGGAAGTTTCAAATCTTTGACGTGAATAGCATCGCCGACATTGAGACTTGAAACGTCAACGGTGATAACGTCAGGAATGCTCATCGGCAATGTTTCAATTTCAAGCTCGTGAGTAAACTCAAGAACGCCGCCGTCTTTAACGCCTTGTGATTCTTCGCGTCCGACAACTTCAACAGGAACTTTAATTGTGATTTTACGGCCTTTAACAAGGTGTAAAAAGTCAACGTGAAGGGGCATATCCGTGATCGGATGTCTCTGAGCTTCGCGGATAATGCAAAGTTCTTCGCTTCCGTCAGGGAGTTTGACATTAAAACGTGCTGATTCCCAGCGTCCGGCCAAAATCTTTTCGACTTCGCGCATGTTGATTTTGCCTTTAATGTTTTCTTTGATTT
>CAJONA010000209.1 GCA_905235755.1 uncultured Clostridia bacterium | reverse complement strand
TTCAAAAACAGCGGCAGCTCATCATAACTTTTGTAGACCGATTCCTTCAATAAATGTACCTCCAAAATTTATTTTCAAACACCCGTGAGACAATGTTTGCTTTCAAAACAACAATTCGCATGGTGCGAAATTTATATAGAATATTATTTACGAACATTTGTTTTGCTATAAAATTATAACAAACATTTGTTCCCTTGTCAAGAGGTTGAAAAATATTTTTTCTTTGTTTTTCGCGGCGCAGGTTTTGAGATAAATCAAACCTTGACAATTTCAGTCGGATATGATACTATTGTCGGTATAAATCAGAGTTTTTAGGTGAAATTATGACAATTTATCTTGTCAGGCACGGAAAAGATGACGACACCGTCAGATGAGGAAGCGTATCGCGTCCCCGTCGAGTACTTTAACGGACATACAAAATTCACTCTTTGTCTTAAAAAAGAAAAATCCCTCTTGATTGAGGGAAAAAAGAAAAAATAAATCCGGAGGCTGTTATGAACATCAAACGCAAGGTATTATTCGACCTTATGCCGTCGGAGGGAAATCCGCGTAACAGCGAGGGCGACTTCATTCGCCTGCCCGACGGCAAGATCATGTTCGCATACACGCGCTATACGGGAAATAGCTGTGACGACCACGAGGACAGCGCGATCTGCGCCGTTCTCTCCGACGACGGCGAGCATTTTGACACGGAAAACGTCATAACTCTCCTCACTCCCGACCGTTTCGGCGGAACAAACGCGATGTCGGTCACACTTCGTCCGAACAAAAGCGGCGGCGTCTCGCTTTACTGCATAATAAAATTCGACACAAAGGATCTTACAAAAAAGCCGATGCGCGACGAAATATGGCGCGTCGATTCCCCCGACGGCTACGACTATTCGGGAGACGCTGTGCTTTGCTTCCCGAAAAATCACCTCGGATACTACGCTATAAACAACTCCCGCGTTTTAACTGTTTCAAGCAGTCGAATATTCATTCCGATGGCGGAACACAAGATGAATTTTGAACAAACGCGATACTGCTTTGACGAGGCGGGACGCGCGAGATTCGTCTATTCCGACGACGGCGGCAAGACGTGGAATGAAAACGTTCAGGTGCTTGAATTTCCCGATCCTAAAAACAAGCACGGACTGCAAGAGCCGGGCATGATCGAGCTGCCTGACGGGCGACTTTACGGCTATTTCCGTACAAGCGCCGATTATCAGTATGAGAGCTTTTCATCCGACGGCGGAACAACGTGGACGCCTCTGCGTCCGTCTCGCTTTGAGTCACCCCTCTCCCCGATGACGATAGCCAAAAACCCATACAGCGGCAAATACTTTGCGATATGGAACCCTTACCGCGACGATCCCGAAAGTACCGTTCACCCGCGATATCGCAACACATGGGGACGCACCCCGCTTGCTATAGCCGAAAGCGACGATGGGATAAATTACGGAGATTTTCAACTTATCGAAGACGATATTCACCGCGGATACTGCTACTCTGCAATATACTTTCTCTCCGAACGCGAGGCGCTCGTGTCGTATTGCAGCGGCGGCGGTGACATCGTCCCGCTTCAAAGGACGACTGTGTCAAAGATAACATTTTATTAAATGAAAGCGGCTATGCTTCCGAACTCGGAAACATAGCCGCTACCTTTGTTTTTGATTGCTTTTCGTGGTTGTTTCATTACGCTTTACCTCCCGTTAGCACAACAAAGTACCACACCTTTTTGCATAAGTCAAGGGGAAATTTACATTTATATTTAAGAATCTGTCCACTGATATGCAATCCTCGGTGAACGGTCGCGGACGTAGATAATGCCGCATTTGACAAAGCCCTCTTTTTCGATCGCTCTCTGCATTATCTTATTATCGGCGTGAGTGTCGACCCGAACGCTCGACGAGATGCTTTTGCAAAAGTCGGCGGCGCATTTGAAAACGCCGTAGACCTCGCCGTCGCTCGCTATTCTGTGGATAGTGACATACGGCTCGTCGTTCAGCCATTCGCCGCCCTCGAT
>CAJONA010000208.1 GCA_905235755.1 uncultured Clostridia bacterium | reverse complement strand
GCCTGAACGCCGTAGACCTTCACATTCGGATTCAGCGCTTTTGCCGCGAACGCAACGCCCGATATCAGCCCTCCGCCGCCGACGGGCACGACTATTACCTCTGCGTCCGGGAGTTCGTCGATGATCTCAAGCGCCATCGTTCCCTGGCCGGCGATCACGTTTTCATCATCGAACGGATGTACAAAAGTATACCCGTATTCGTTTTTAAGCTCAACCGCCTTTGCATATGCGTCGTCGTAAACGCCGGGAACGAGCACCACTTCCGCCCCATAGGATCTCGTCGCATCGACCTTCATTATCGGCGCGTTTTCGGGCATACACACGATCGATTTTATACCGCTTTTCGTCGCGGAAAGTGCCACGCCCTGCGCGTGATTTCCCGCAGAGCACGCGATAACGCCGTGCGACTTTTCTTCGTCGGTCAGGCATGCGATCTTGTATGCCGCGCCGCGCAATTTGAACGACCCCGTGAACTGCAAATTCTCCGGTTTAAGGTAAAGCTCGCAGCCGCTCGACAAAAGCGGCGTTTTCATGAGCTCTGTTCGGCGAACGATAGCTCCTATGGCATTTCGCGCGTCGGTGATTTTTTCAAGCGTAAGCATTACTGCACCTCATTATTCCGCTAAGGATGAATTTTTGTCCTTGATTATTACTCTCTTTTTCCACTTTCCCGAGAAGAAGAACACAACGACGAATATACACGACACAAACGTCGATGTCGGCGCACCGAGTCCGAGACCTCTCATTCCGCCGATCAAATAAGTACTGAATATCCACGCCGCAGGCACACGCACAAGTATAGAGCAAAATACGTTTGTTATAAGCGAAAACGTAGTATGCCCAGAACCGATGAACAGTCCGTTCATACAGAAAAACAGCGGCACGATGAGATAGTCGAAGGTGAAAAACTCCATATATGCCAATCCCTCGCGTATAATATCGGGATCGTTGCCGAAAAGCCCGAGTATCTGCGCCGGAAACAGTCTTGCGATAATAAACACGGGGATCGTTATAGCATATGAAAGCAATAGCCCTGTCGTCATCGTCTTAACGGCGCGCCCGTTCTGATCTGCGCCGATGTTTTGAGCGCTCATCGCCGATATGGCGGATGAAACGGCTATCGCGGGCAGTATAGCAAATCCGTTGAATTTTCCGACTATTCCGACGGCCGACGACGCCGCGACTCCCATTCCGTTTGCAAGAGAGGTGAGAAACAGGAACGAAAGGTTCGTAGCGACCTGCTGTATCATTGTCGGCAGACCGACTTTGAAAAGCATTTTCAGATCGTCGACGCTGATCTTATACGATTCAAGCGATTTGAAATTAAAAATAAAGTCGCGTCTGCTGAGGTATATGATACAAAGCACCACGCTTATCGCCTGTGCGATGACCGTCGCAACGGCGGCGCCGAGAGACGCCATTTTAAAGACTTTGACAAACAGTATGTCGAGCCCGATATTCGTCACGCACGCGATGGCTACAAACATAAGAGGGCGCTTGCTGTCCCCCATTCCGCGCATAACAGCTGACAGCGCGTTATATCCGAAAATAAACACCGTTCCGAGTGCCGTAACAAGCAGATAATCGGACGCCTCTGCGAACGCTTCCTCAGGCACGTGTATAAGGCGCAGCAGCGCATCTTTGAACAGCACCATAAATACTGTGGAAAATGCCGCGAGAACGGCAAGCGACACAAGCAGTGTGCCTATCGTTTTTCTTAACGCTTCCCTGTTGTTTGCGCCGAGATATTGCCCGATAAGCACCGTCGCGCCGACTGATATGCCGATAGCGACGCATGTAGCGAGAAATGTTATCTGTGCGCCGTTATTCACCGCGGCGACGCTCGCCTCGTTGCCGAACCAGCCGACGACCGCGAGATCTACGACGTTATACAGCGACTGTATCAAATTGGATATTATAAACGGCAACGTAAAACGCAGCAGTTGTGAGGCGACACGCCCCTGTGAAAGATTGTTTTCAAAAGTTGGTTTGCTCAAAGCATGCCTCG
>CAJONA010000207.1 GCA_905235755.1 uncultured Clostridia bacterium | reverse complement strand
GTGGTTTATATCATCTGTTTTTGAACAGTTCTTCTTCAACAGCCGCGCACAGATAATGATACACAGGCAGATGATATTCCTGCACTTTATACGTCTCCGTCTCCGGCACGCGGATAGTGATATCGCATATCTCAGACAAACGGCTCTCCCGCTCACCGGTCAACGCGAGCGTTTTTATTCCGAGCGCCTTCGCCGTCTCCGCCGCGCGCACGCAATTAAGTGAGTTGCCCGACGTCGATATGGCGATGAGCACGTCATCGGTTTTGCCGAGGGCAAAGACAAGCTGCGCGTACATAAATTCCGCGTCGACGTCGTTGGAGTAAGCCGTCAGCGCCGCCGAAAGCGAGGTCAAAGGAATCGCGGGTATTCCCGATTGCAGCTTTTTTATGTATTCGTCCGAGCGTTCGCCGAGCGCGGCCTTAAAACGCGCTTCATTTTCCGCGCTCATTTTCCTCGGATCAAGAAAACCTTTCAGCAGTTCGCCCGAGATGTGCTCCGCGTCGGCTGCCGAGCCGCCGTTGCCGCAGATGAGGATCTTGCCTCCCGCGCGGTATGAAGCGAGCATCGCATCCTTTGCCGCGTCGATGTCGGTTTTGCAATATTCAAGAGCGGGATAGCGCGATATGAGCTTATCGAGTTTTGTCATGGCTTTGTCCTTTCGGTTTGTTAGGCTCCCTTGTGCAAAGGGAGCTCCCGAGCTTGCTCGGGTGAGGGATTGTTTTACCGAAATATCGATTTTTCGGCAAATTCCCTCAAAGTTTTGCTTTATCTCAAGATTTGAAAAATGTATTGTTGTGATGTCGTATTCCTTTAAAAAATTTTCTTTTTTCTTATCTTTTTCTTTCCCGTTGTCGCTGTAATGCTGTGATCCGTCAAGTTCAATTGCGATTTTTGCTTTCGGGCAATAAAAATCCAATATAAAGTTTCCGATTATTTTCTGACGAAGAAATCGCGGTTTGTACCCTTTCAGAAAATCATACCACAAACGACGCTCTTCTTTGGTCATATCATTACGCAAATCCTTTGCGAGCGGTACAAGATACGAATTGTGTTTATATTCCATTACAATCCCTCAGTCGCTACGCGACAGCTCCCTTTGCACAAGGGAGCCTATTCGGTTGCCGCGTCGATGTCGGCTTTGCAATATTCAAGCGCGGGATAGCGCGATATGAGCTTATCGAGTTTTGTCATAATATCATTCCTTTCCGATGTCGCGGAAATTCTTTATTCTGTGAAACGTCTGATAGTTGGAATCGTGGAAGTTGTGCGGCTTGCCGTAAGACGTGCGGCAGAGAAAAATAATATCTTCGCCGTCAATGAGCGCCGAAACATACTGAAATCCCACGACCTTCGGATCGGCGTATTTTTCGTCGATAAGATCGCACACGCACTCCCAGTTTATAAGATCGGGCGAGCGGTAAAGCGAGAGCACGTTCCTCTCCGTTCGCGGCTCGTCGACGGCGCGCGAGCAAATCGCATAATAATATTTGGTTATACAATCGTATAAAATATCGAATTTCGACGGCGTTATCTCAATATCCACAAGGCGCGCATACGTCGGAGCCGCCTCAGGAGACGACGGATCTATTTTCAAAAGCAGGCATTTTTCGCGCGCGTAGCGCAGAAAATTATATATCGTGCCGTCTGGCGCTTCGACGACGTTGCCTTCGATGCCGCCGACGCATCCTTCGACGGTCTTGTCCGGTTCGGCTGTATTTTTGAACTCGTGATGCCGCCAGAAATCCGTCATCACCCACACTGATGCGTCGGTGTAATCGGCGCAGTCGAGCGGCGCCGACAGAACGGCGTTGTTCATCTCTTTTTCAGCCCACGCGCCGAACTCGACGTCAGTCCACAGCCGCCCGTGCGAGCGGAGCAGTTTCATCGGCGCGCGGTGCAGTCCGCGGCGGCGCGAATTTGCCGAGCCGCGATACAGCACTGTCGGGAGCGACCACGTCTTGCCCTCGTCGTCGGACGCGCCGATCAGCAGATCGCCGTATTCGTTCGAC
>CAJONA010000206.1:2080-3303 GCA_905235755.1 uncultured Clostridia bacterium | reverse complement strand
CGAGGACTTCAAGGAGACCCTTTTCAGTCTCGGCGAGACTCCCGTTCCCAGATGGGTCAAGGATAAGACGACCAAGGCGGACAAGGATAATTTCCAGACAATTTTCGCGACGAACGAAGGCGCAGTATCAGCACCTGCGGCAGGTCTTCACTTCAGCAGGGAACTCTTCAACAGGATGATTCTTGCCGACATCGACAAGACCTTTTCGCTTGTTCCGGGCACAAAACGCCTGAATCTTCACGCGATCTATCTCGACAACGGCGGCACGCCCGTCGAGCGCGACAAGATCGAACCGAAACATTTCAGCAGCTGGGTTGACTTTGCGAAAGAGAGAAATATCGGGCTTGACTTCAACCCGACGTGCTTCTCGCATAAGCTCTCCTCCGACGGATTCACGCTGTCGCACCCCGACAAAGCAGTCCGCGATTTCTGGATAGATCACTGCATCGCGTCGAGAAAGATTGCCGAGTATTTCGGCAAAGAACTCGGCAACCGCGCCGTCACAAACTACTGGATACCGGACGGATTCAAGGACATCACCGTCGATCGCTATGCCGCCCGCGCTCGCTTTGCTGATTCTCTCGACAAAATTATGGCGGGAGCCGACACGTCCAAAAACCTCAACGCAGTTGAGAGCAAAGTATTCGGCATCGGCGCCGAGAGCTGCACCGTCGGTTCGCACGAATTCGTCATGGGCTACGCGCTGACGCACGATATGCTCATCACGCTCGACGCGGGACACTTCCATCCGACAGAGGTCATCTCCGACAAGATCTCCTCGTGCCTTATGTTTGGCAAAGAGATCCTGCTCCATGTTTCCCGTCCTGTAAGATGGGACTCCGACCACGTCATCATCCTCGACGACGAGCTCAAAGCCATAGCCGCCGAGATACTCCGCTGCGGCGAGGAAAAAGTCCACATCGGACTCGACTATTTCGACGCGTCGATCAACCGCATCGCCGCATGGTCGATAGGCATACGCAATATGCAGAAAGCTCTGCTCACAGCCGCGCTTGAACCGATCGAAACGCTCCGCAAATACGAATACACATTCGACTTTACAGACCGCCTCGCGCTCCTCGAAGAGCTGAAAACGCTCCCGTTCGGCGCTGTTTGGGAGGAATACTGCGAGAGAGAGGGCGTCGTCGCTTCGGCAAAATGGCTCGACGAAGTCAAAAAATACGAAAAAGACGTATTATCGAAGAGATAAAACGGCAAACTAA
>CAJONA010000206.1:0-2036 GCA_905235755.1 uncultured Clostridia bacterium | reverse complement strand
GAGAGGTGCACTTATGAAAAGAATCATCGCGGCGATACTGATTTTGTCTGCCGCACTGACGTTTTATGCGTCAAATCCGACTGACGAGAGGCGCGCGACGTTTGTCGCCGTCGGGGACGATCTGATACACACGAGCATTTACAAGGGCGCATGGACCGGCGCGGAATACGACTTTTCGCCGCTTTTTTCCGGCGTTTCGGACGTGATACGCCGCGCCGACCTCGCTTTTGTCAATCAGGAAACGATGCTCGGCGAGGGAAATTATTCGGGATATCCGAGGTTCTGCTCGCCTCTCGGAATCGGCTCGGCGCTTGTCGGCGCGGGATTTGATGTTATCAACATCGCAAATAACCACTCGCTCGATATGGGCGAGGAGGGGTTTATATACACAAACGCTGTCCTTTCTGACATGGCGGAGTGCGTAATAGGCGGCGGCGGAGTCAAGACCGTCGAGCGAAACGGGATCGTTATCGCGTTTCTTTCATACACATACGCCACAAATTACGGGCTGTCGCCTGTTGTTTCGCGCTTTGACGAGGCGCGCGTTTACGCGGAAATGAAAGAGGCGCGGCGCAATGCCGACGTTGTCGTCGTTTCGATGCACTGGGGCGTTGAGTACGACGCGCCGCGCTACGTCGAACGCTTTGAGCCGACGGCGGCGCAAAAGGATGCGGCAACGCTCCTTTGTTCGCTCGGCGCGGATGTTATAATCGGCACTCATCCGCACGTTATCGAACGCGCCGAATGGATCGAATCGGAAGGCAAGCGCACGCTCTGCGCTTACTCGCTCGGAAATTTTGTATCGAATATGCGATACGGCGCGACTATGCTCGGCGGTATGCTGACGCTTGATTTTGTGAAAACGGATAATGGCGCAAAAGTGGAAAACGCGAAGATCGTTCCGATCGTATGCCATTATAACAGTGACCATCGCGGGCACACGGTTTATCTTCTGAAAGATTATACAGACGGGCTGGCGGAACAGCACGGCACGCAAAACGAGGGAAACGAGCGCCCGTTCTGCCGTGAAACGCTCACCGAAATATACGAAAACAATATCTCTCCCGAATTCAGAGCTGAGGAATACTGACGCGCAAAAACACGCCGCGAGCCGCCGCATTGAGACATAATGTAAATAAAATACGCGCTTATGTGAAGTTGTTTTTCTTGCAGAGGCAAGAAAAGTACGGAAAAGTTTTTCTTTCGGAAAAGAAAACAAAAAAAGAAAGGAGTCCCCATGAACTTCGAAATGCTTCATCCTGCCGATCAGATTGTTCAGATCATGAACCGTCTGTACTACTACGGAATGACAACAACGACGGGCGGCAACCTCTCGATAAAGGACGCCGACGGCAACGTATGGATCAGTCCCAGCGGCGTCGACAAGGGATCGCTTCGCCGCGAGGATGTAATGATGATAAAACCGGACGGAACGTTCGTCGGTCACCACAGACCGAGCGTTGAATACCCGTTCCATCTTGCAATATATAAAAAGCGCCCGGATATCGGCGCTGTGCTTCACGCGCATCCGCCGGCGCTCGTCGCGTTCAGCATAGCGCGGATCCTGCCCGACACCGACGTTATCCCCGACGCAAAGCTGCTCTGCGGCAAGGTGACGTACGCCGGATATGCGCTCCCCGGCTCAAAGGAGCTGGGAGACAACATTTCGTCGGAATTTGAAAAGGGCATAAACACCGTTATGCTCGAAAATCACGGCGTTGTCATCGGCGCGCGCGATCTTTTCTCCGCGTTTATGAACTTTGAAACGCTCGACTATCTCGCGCGAGTGCAGATCAACGCGGCGACAATCGGCGGCGCTCTTCGCCGCATAACGGAAAAGAACATGGAAATGTTCAAAAAGAAAACGTCGCCGCAGATGGAGGAGTTTTCCGACCACGTACACACGGCGGAGGAGCTTGAAGCAAGGCGCGATATGTGCGAGCTGATAAAGCGCGCATACGGCAATCAGCTTTTCACAAGCGAGCAGGGAACTTTCTCGTGCCGCCTTTCCGACGGATCGTTCATCATAACGCCGT
>CAJONA010000205.1 GCA_905235755.1 uncultured Clostridia bacterium | reverse complement strand
ACGCATGTGATATAATATAGTATACAATGCAAATATTGCAAAAGAGGGAATAGTATGGATGAAAATAAACCTAATGATAAAGGAGAGCTCGCGGTCGCTGCGGTGTCGCGCGACAAGATAATCGTTCGCACCAGTATCATAGGTATCGCGGCGAACGTGCTTCTCGCGGTGTTCAAGGCGATAGTGGGGCTTATTTCAAACTCTATCGCCGTCGTACTCGACGCGGTGAACAATATGTCAGACGCGCTGTCGTCGGTGGTGACGATAGTCGGAACGAAGCTGGCGAACAGACGGCCCGACAAAAAGCATCCGATGGGGCACGGCAGGATAGAATATCTAAGTGCGCTCATCGTCGCGGCGATCGTGTTGTATGCGGGCATAACGGCGGCAGTCGAGTCGGTTAAAAATATAATAACGCCCGCAGTGGCTGACTATTCGACGGTTTCGCTGATAATAATCGGCGTCGCTGTCGTCGTAAAGATAATCATCGGCAGATTTTTCAAAGCGCAGGGCAAAAAGGCGTCCTCGGGAGCGCTTACGGCATCGGGAGCAGATGCGATGTTTGACGCGATACTTTCGGCATCTGTACTCGCCTCGGCGATAATTTTCATCACGACGGGCGTTTCGCTTGAAGCGTATGTCGGCGTTGTCATATCTATATTTATAATCAAATCCGGCATAGAAATGACGAAAGATGCGATAGACGATATTCTCGGTCATCGCACCGATCCCGTGCTGTCGCGCGAGATCAAGCGCCTTATTGTGGAAGAACCGGAAATACGCGGCGCATACGACCTGATCTTTAACAACTACGGCCCGAATAACAACTACGCTTCCGTACATATAGAACTTCCCGACACGATGACCGTTGAGGAGGTCGACGTTCTTACGCGCCGAGTGCAAATAAAAGTCTATCGCGCCACGGGCGTCATTTTGACCGGCGTCGGTGTTTATTCATACAACACAAAGGACGACGCGGCGGCGGAGATACGCAACAATGTGCAAAAGACGGTACTCTCGCACGACTGGGCGATCCAACTGCACGGCTTTTACGTCGATACGGAGAACAAAGATATGCGTTTTGACGTTGTCATGAGCTTCGATATTGACGCGCACGAGGGGCTGGAAACGCTGATGGGCGAGATCGGCGCGATGTATCCCGAATATCATATACATATCACGCCGGACATCGACGCTTCGGACTGATCGAATTAAAAAAACTCCCGCCTGCGCGGGAGTTTTACATATTGCGTCCGACATCGACGCCTCGGACTCAATAGCCGCTTGCGGCTATAATAAAAAATTCTCCCGCACAAAAGCGGGAGAATTTTTATGCATTTACGTATCCTATCTCGGTGTATACCATACCGCTCGGCGTGCGCTCCGATCGCATCAGCGACACGCGGCACGCCGTCATCGTGACTTTCGGCACGGAGACGGCAGGCAAAACGTTTTTACTCGCACGCCTGACGAGCGTTATATGCGGAGAAAAACGCTTTGAATCAAACGGTATTCCGGCTTCGCCGAGCGCCCGCCGCAGAGCTTCGACGTATGTGCGAAGACCGCTTTGGCTTTTCAGCCCCGCCCACCAAAGGTCGCCAAAACTGCCGAGACCGTCAGTCGAGAGCGAGAACGGCTCAAACGGTACCGATCTTATCGCGCGCAGCACGGCGCCGATGTCGTCATACTCGCCGATAAAGGCGAGCGTGAGGTGCAGATTTTCCTCTTTTGTGAAGTTGCCGCGCACGCCGCTCTTTATCAGTTGTTCTTTTACGCTCATCAGCGCTTTTTTCATTTCCGCGCTGAGATTTATCGCAATAAAGAGCCGCATTTTACTTGCCGAACAGCCGTCTGCATCCGTCGAGCATTCCCGCCGCGCCGTCGCGGACAAATCCGTAATCGCATCCGCAGAAAAGAATCGTCGCGCCGAATTCCACCCACATTTTCAGCCATTCTTCGTCGTAGAACGTCGCCACACCGAACGGTTTTCCGGTCTCGCGCAAGACGGCGGTCGCTTCTTTGTATATTTCTACCATCTTTTCATCGCGCAC
>CAJONA010000204.1:1719-3774 GCA_905235755.1 uncultured Clostridia bacterium | reverse complement strand
TCGCATTTTTCGCACCGCACTGTCTCGCGTGCCGCCGAAAATACGGTTTTATCATAAATCATTGCGCGATGCGTGCAAGATGAGATAAGCTGTACAAAATATATCTGCCGGAGAGCCGCATTGTTCGCACTATGCATTTGCGCTTACGGCTTTATCAGCAGTACCATTCGGCGTATGGCGACCTGTCGATGCTTGCGAGACAGCAGCGCCACAGAACGCCGAAAGATAAAAGACACACCGGCGCTCAAGCGGCACGCTTGCGCGCTTCTTTTGGCACTTTTCTTTCGCGTAAAGAAAAGTGCATAGAGCCTTCGCGCTGCCGCGCGAGAGAAAAGCGGCGCGAGAGAAACGCGGCGGTGCGCGCACGGCGCGCGAAACGATGCGGCGCGGAAAAGAACGCGGTAGAGATCGCCGCGCGAAAAGAAAGAAACCACTTTTCAGTGGTTTCTTAAAATCTCAAATGTGTGCCGCGCGGGAATGATCCCGCGGCGCAAAAATCAATCGCTTGTGACTATAAGTCCGTAGCTGTCACCGTGGCGCTTGTATACGACGCACACGGCGCCCGAGTCCGCGTCTTTGAAAACGAAGAAAGAATGCTGCGAAAGATTCATTTGGAGTATCGCCTCTTCGGCGTTCATCGGTTCGAGACTGAGGTCCTTGCGGCGAATGTCGAATTCACCCTCTTCTGCGATATCCTCAAATGACTCGTCCGCGTTTTTGATGAATGCCCCTTCACGCAAACTCTTTTCAAGGCGCGTCTTGTTTTTTCTTATCTGGCGCTCGATGGTCGCAACAGCCGTGTCTATTGCATGGCTCGCATCATCCGCCAAGACCTCACTGCGAAAGATCCTGCCATGCTGCGATATCGTAAGCTCCAGCTTTTCTTTGTCGCGCTGTTTTGAGATAGTGACAGAAGCAGTTGTTTCTTCTCTGAAAAATTTGTCCAGCTTCGCCACTTTCTTTTCGATTATCGCGCGCGTGTGGTCGTCGATACTCGTTTGTCTGAGCAAGAAATTTGTTTTCATAACTTTGACCGCCTTTCATTTATTGCAGGTTTTCCCCTGCATCTTTATTATATCACATATGAACGTCAAAATAAAGGATATTTTGTGAATTTTTTTGAAACATAAACATAAAAGGGCGCATTTTTTCCGTATTGACAATTCGGACTTTCGGCTGTATAATTTTATAAAATAAACGTTTTTCAGGAGACAAAATGAGCAAAAAACTTAAAGCGTGCATCATTCAGCCGTACTATTCGATGAATTACGCCGACCTTGACGAGTGCTACGATAAAATGATGGAGATAGTAGACAAATGCGACGACTCGATGGACATCATCGTCATGCCGGAGTATTGCGATATCCCCGCGGCGACGGAAAATGCCGAGCAGTTCAACGCTTCCATCGAAAAATACAACGCCGCCGTCAAGGAAAAGGTCGCGCAGACGGCAAGGCGCTGTCACGCGATCGTTTTTGCCAATTTCGGCTTTAAGACCGATAACGGCTGGCGCAACACGACGTACGCGTTTGACCGAAACGGGAACATCGTCGGGAAGTATTTTAAAGCGCACCCGGCGCCGTCGGAGGTGAAAACCGCGGAGCAGGGCGGCAACGGTATGGACGTTTCGTACAGCTATTCATACGACAAGCCGTACACCGTCGAGATAGAGGGTATACGCTTTGCTTTTATGACGTGCTACGATTTTTATATGTATGAAAATTTCGCGCGTGTGGCGAGAGAAAAAGCCGACATCATCATCGGCTGTTCGCATCAGCGCACCGACACTCATAACGCGCTCGACATGATAGGGCGGTTCCTTTCGTATAACACAAACACGTATCTTCTGCGTTCGTCCGTGTCGCTTGGCGAAGGATCTGATATCTGCGGCTGCAGTATGATCGTTTCGCCGCGCGGCGAGATGCTCGTCGATATGAAAAACGACGTCGGACTTGCGACATGTGAGATAGACATATCGGACAAATACTTTAAGCCGGCGGGCTTTCGCGGCGCGCCGAAGGCGCACTTTGAATACATCGACGAAGGCCGCCGCCC
>CAJONA010000204.1:0-1669 GCA_905235755.1 uncultured Clostridia bacterium | reverse complement strand
GTATGCGCTCACCGCGGTTTCAGCACGATCGCCCCCGAAAACAGCCTGCCCGCGTTCGGCGCGGCAGTCGCGCTCGGCGCCGACGAGATAGAGTTCGACATTTGGTCGACAAAGGACGGAGAGCTCGTTTCGATCCACGACTCGACGCTCGACCGCGTGTCCAACGGCACGGGCAAGGTGTGGGATTACACGCTCGATCAGCTTAAAGAGTTTGATTTCGGCGTGAAAAAGGGCGAGCATTTCAAGGGGCTTGGCATCGTGACGTTCGAGGAGATACTGCGTAAATTCGCCTGCACGACTATAATGAACATCCACGTCAAGATCTGGGACGAGGAGACGACAAAAAAGGAGAACGCGCCCGATCCGCAATACGAAAAGATCGCCGAACTGATCCGTCGCTACGGCTGCGAAAAGCACGTGTATATGATGAGCACGTCGGACAAATGCCTCGACGAATTTCACTTGGCAGCGCCCGACATTCACAGATGCGTCGGCTGGGACGGCAACAAAGATCCGATGTCGATGCCGACGCGAGCGATAAAGCTCGGATGCGAGAAAATACAGCTCTTTAAGCCGTATTTTACGCAGGAGACCGTAAACATGGCGCGTGAAAACGGCATAATCTGCAACGTCTTTTGGGCTGACGATCCCGACGAGGCGCTCCGTTATCTCGATATGGGCATAAAAACGATACTCGCAAACGATTATCTCGCCGTCGCAAACGCCGTCAAAAATCGCAAATAAATTGAAAATCGCTGTCATTTCGTTTGAAATGACAGCGATTTTTTCACGGTGAGATCTTTATCGAATTTGCATACGCGTTGTTAAGATAGCCGACGTACGTGTTGCCGTTTGACAAAACAAGCTCTCCGCCGGACGTGTACAGCTTTAATCCCGTTTCGGCGGTGTTTATCCATATCAGCGGTACGCACTTGCCGCCGGAGAAATAATATCCCGTGCCGGAGCCGTGGATCTTGACGAATGTCGTCAGCGGGTCGACGTCGCTCTCTCCCGCGATATAAGACACATCGGTGAGCAGTGCGACGACGTTTGTAAATGCGAGCTGCTCGCCCGTGGCGGCGTCGATATGCGGACGACTGTCTTCAAAGCGCAGATATGAGCCGCTCTCCGCGCTGTATTTGAAAGTTACCGTTTTAAGCAGCGACGAATTTACGCCCGCCGCCGTAAAAGTGAGCGTAACGTTCGCGCCGTTTTCGCCGCTCGGCGCTTCGTCCGAGAGATTGAACGGGTTTACGGCGTCGCCGTCGACGGTGTAGCCGGCTTGGGCAAATGCGGAAGTTATCAGCGAATAGTCTATTGCGTCTTTTGTAACGATGGTATCGTATTTCAAATCGGTGCGGTAGTTTTCGTCATAGTAGACGATAGTTTTCAGCGTGCTGCCGTTGCCCGCCGACCACGCCGGATCTTTCGATGTGTCGATATACGCGTCGGCGGAGCCGAAAAGATCTTTCACCGCGGAGTAAAAATCATATTTCTCCTCCGACGACAGCCCGCCGTGCGAGATGAGGACGGCGTTGTAATTTGCGGCGATCTTCACGTCGTGCTCGCGCCCCGCGCGGACGTTGCACACGTCGGGCATCGAGCGATAATCGGAATATATCGCCAAAAACCGTGTGATGCCGGGTGCCGTCAGCGTCTCATAAAGGAT
>CAJONA010000203.1 GCA_905235755.1 uncultured Clostridia bacterium | reverse complement strand
CCACCTCCGTCTCTTTCTTTTAGGTCATCCCAGCTTTGACATCTAAATCACAGCTTCAACCCTATCACAAAAACATCTATATCACTAACTCAACCCTATAACATCTAAATGGCCTACTCAACCCTCCGAACAATTCCCTTGATATGTTCTGTCGGAGCGTTTTTTGCAGCCATTTTCGCTCTCATCTTGCGGTGATTTTCGCCGAAACAGCTCTCGTTGCCGAGCGACCACATAACGACGGAAACGCTGTTTTTGTCGCGCTCGAAGGTGCGCGTCATCCTGTCGACGTACGCCGCCTCCCAGTCGGGATTGCCCGACAGTGCGAAATACGGATCGACGCCCGGGAATACTCGTTCCTGACCGTGCGTTTCAAGATCGCACTCGTCGACAACGTAAAAGCCGAGCTCGTCGCACATTTCGAGTGCGAACGGCGGAGGCGGATAATGCGAAAAGCGAATGGCGTTTATGTTGTTCTGCTTCATAAGGAGAAGATCGTTATAGAACTCGTCTTTCGTCATCGTCCAGCCCGTTTTCGGGTTCGTATCGTGGTGATTTACTCCCTTTATTTTGACGGGCTGACCATTGACCTTGAACACGCCGTCCGATGTCGAAACGTCGCAAAAGCCGAATTTCTTGTATATCTTTTCGTTTCCGCACTCGATAAGCATCCCGTAAAGATACGGCGTCTCGGCGTTCCAAAGGCGCGGAGACGGAACTTTCATTCCGTCGAGCGCTTTATCGCCGTCAAAGAGCGTTACCTTCGGCGTTTCGCACTCGCCGACAAAGTCGAAATCGACTTTCACATTGCCGTCGGCGCTCGCATGAATAAAGAAATCGCGGATATGGTTTTCGTCGCGGCTGATCAAGTACACGCTGCGGAAAATGCCGTTATAGCGGAGAAAATCCTGATCTTCGACGTACGTCGCGTCGCTGTACGTCATAACGGCGACGAGAAGCTCGTTTTCGCCGTCTTTAATGAATTTTGTCAGCTCGAATTCGTGCGACAAATGCGCGCCTTTTGACATTCCGACGTACTCGCCGTTGAGATAAACGAGGAACATCGAGTTTACGCCGTCGAACATTATGTACGTGCGGCCGCGCGGCGTGAAGCAGAACTTCTTTTTGTAAACGCCGACGGGATCGTCGAGCGACACGGTCGGCGCGAGATACGGGATCTGATATTTTATATTGGTGTACCAAAGCTGACCGTAGCCCTCGTTCTGCCAGCATGCCGGCACGGGGATGGTGCTGTCGCAGTCCGACTCGTACGGATCGTCGGGAAGCTCGGGAGACGTTTCAAAGTAGTGGAAATTCCACACGCCGTCGAGCGAAAAATATCTGTCGCTCTCGCTTTTTTCTTTCGTAATGGCGGCATATGCCGATGAGAACGGCACAAAATACGCGCGCGCCGCCTCTCTGTTTTCGCATGTGTTCTTTGGCGTGAAAAATCTTGAAAGATCCATATTTTCCTCCGTAATCTATTTATCTTTTTTATTATTTTCATTTTGCGCCGCGGATTCTTGTCCGCGAAATCGCGGAGATAGTGTACTTTTCTTGCTCGCGCTGCTTTCTCTCGCGCAAAGCCGCGAAGGTTTTTCGCTCTTTTCTTTCGGGGAGCGAAAGAAAAGGAGCACAAAAGAAAGCTCTTCTCGGCTGCACATCTCTCGGCGTTCTGTGGCGCTGCTGTCTCGCAAGCATCGACAGGTCGCCATACGCCGAAGGTCAATTGCTCATCAAGCCGTAAGCGCAAAGGCATATTGCGAACAAAGCGGCTCTCCGGCAGATATATTTTGTACAGACTCGCTTATCTTGCACGCATCGCGTGCCGATAATGGCAAAATTTTATCTTATGTGGCGCGCGTTTAAAACTACGGTTTTAGTTGCAACGCCCTTTTGCGTGGTTCCGACGGTATATTTTGCCTTGGCAAAATATAAAAACCAAAGCCGCCGTGCGGCGACGTTTTAGTCGGGGAGCAAAACGTCGTGCACTTTTCTCTTTATCTGCGGTTCGCCGGCGGTCAAGCGGCACGCTTGTCTGCTTCTTTTCGTCCTTTTCTTTCAGATAAAGAAAAGGACATAGAGCTTCGCGCCCGAT
>CAJONA010000202.1 GCA_905235755.1 uncultured Clostridia bacterium | reverse complement strand
CCCGTGCAACACGGGAGTTTTGCTCTTTTCTTTCGGGAGCGAAAGAAAAGGAGCACAAAAGAAAGCTCTTGTCGGCTGCACATCTTTCGGCGTTCTGTGGCGCTGCTGTCTCGCAAGCATCGACAGGTCGCCATACGCCGAAGGTCAATTGCTCATCAAGCCGTAAGCACGCGACATAGTGCGAACAATGCGGCTATCCGGCAGATATATTTTGTACAGACTCGCTCATCTTGCACGCATCGCGTGCCGATAATGGCAAAAGTTTATCTTATGCGGCACGCGCTTCGGCTATGGCTTGAAATTAGCGCCCTTTTGCGTGGTTCCGGCGGTTAATTTTGCAAAGCAAAATTAAAAAGCGGAGACGCCGTGCGACGACGCTTTAGACGGGGAGCAAAACGATGTGCATTTGCGGCTTTATCTGCAATCCGCAAGCGCTCAAGCGGCACGCTTGCGCGCTTCTTTTGGCACTTTTCTTTCGCGTAAAGAAAAGTGCATAGAGTTTTGCGCCGATGCCGCGCGAGAAATACGCACGCCGCGCGAAAAATACGCACGGCGCGAAAATTTGTGCGCGCGCAAAAAAAGATGTACTTTAAGAAAAAGCACATCTTTCCGCCGCAATTTTTCACGAGAATTGCTTTTATCCAAAAAGCAACTCTCGGAGCTCGTCCGTCGTTTTGAGATAAAACTCGGAGTTGTTCGCCATATAATTTCGTATTTCGGGGACAAAATGCGACCAGCCCGCCGCGGCAAAATGCGCGCCTGCACTGCGCGCCATCTCCAGCCCTGTTTTCAGATCGTCTACGACGAGCACGTCGGACGGATCGAACCCGTATTTTTCGCATACGTCGAATACAGCATACGGCGACGGCTTGCATTTGTCGCTGTCGAGCTCGCATCCGTATATCATGTCAGGCAGGACCCCGAGCCGCTCCGTGTAATCGCGCTCGATTATCGCCTTTTGCGACTGCGACGACACGGCGAGAACGCCGCCCGCCGCCTTGTAGTCGGCGAGTATCCGCTCTATGCCTTCGTAAAAGTGCGGCACGCGCTCGTCGGCGTATTCGCGCCACATCTCGAATTCGAGGTCGAGTTCCTCCTTCGTGAAACCGAGCACGCGCCGATAGTACTCGCTGAGGCTCGGGTAAAAGCACGCGTTCATGAATTCTTCAAGCGTCAGTATGTATTCGCCCGGGCGGAACAGCTCGACCGTCTTTACAAAGCACGGGTAGTGTATCTCGGGCGAGCTTTTCACCGCCGTGTCGTCGTGGTCGAGCACGAGACATTTGAATTTTAAAGCCATTTATTTCTCCTTGTATATTCGCGGCACGCGCTTCGATATGCCGCATACGATCTCGTAATTTATCGTTCCGGCAAGTCGCGCGACCTCCTCGCACGTTATCGTTTCTTTTCCGTCGCCGCCGATAAACGCGGCGTAGTCGCCGACGTTCACATCGACGTTCGTGATATCGACCATCGTCGCGTCCATGCAGACCGAGCCGACGATGCGGCATCTTTTGCCGCCGAGAATTACGCTCCCGATGTTCGAGAGCGCGCGCGGCACGCCGTCGGCATATCCGGCGGCGACTGTCGCAACGTCCATATCGCGCGGCGCGCGGTACGTCTTGCCGTAGCCGATGTATTCCCCTTTTGCGACGCGGCGCGTCGACAGCACCGCCGCTTTGAACGACATGGCGTGCAGCAGGGGAGAGTCATCGTCGCCGACGGGCGACAGCCCGTACAGCGACACGCCGATGCGCGGAACATGATCAGAACATATATTCGCGCTGTTCCCAAACGAGAAAATAATGCCGTCGGAGCGGGGAAGTGACGCTTTCAAATTTTCAAATTTCTTCTTTTGACAGAAAGTGAATTCTTCGTCGTCAGTCTGCGACGGATGCGAATAAATCCCGACGACAGCTGTATTTTTCAGGCTCATCGCTTCCGTGATGCCGCCGATGTCGTCGCAGCGGAAGCCGTCGCGGTTCATGCCCGTATCGACGCACAATACCGCAAAAGCAAACATTTGTTTTCTGTTCGCCTCCGCGTCGAGCAGCCGCGCGTTCTCGATGCTTCCGACGGAAACGACGGCGCCGCAGTCGATCGCGCGG
>CAJONA010000201.1 GCA_905235755.1 uncultured Clostridia bacterium | reverse complement strand
ACGGACGATCCGAAATATAAATCAGGCTTTTTTCGCAAGGTTCTCCATTTCCATCACCGCCTTCATCTCCGTAATAATAGACAGCCCCCGTAACCGATGTCCCCACTGCCGTTAACCCAATATAATCGTGCAAACAATTTGGCCTGTTATCCAGGAAGCCATACAAGCTAAATCCTCCTCTCCCGCCTGTAGGGTCAATCATCATCCATCGCCCTTCTACGGGATTATAATGCCTATGATTATAATATATCAGGGCTAAGTCATCCTCAGCATACTCACTTGAAAAACGCCACGGGTTGGCCGTTTCGCCTTCACCGCTTTTCATGTCTGCCGCGCCAAACGGCGCATAAGAATATTGAGCAACAACGTCACCATTCGAGAATACGGTCTCGCTCACGTTCTTATTACCGTCGTGAGTGTAGTATGAAGTTGAGGGGTTGCAATATCTAATTTTTGAAGAGTTGCAAACGAGCGGACGAGTCGATAGTTTTTCTGTCGGATCCCAGATGTATACATTGCCGCTATTGTCGGCAATCTGCAAGTATCCTGCATACATGAACCGCTGTGTGTTCTTCTGCGATGAGTTCGGCACCCTGCCGAAGATCGAATCCGCGGAGATGATGTTCAGCGCGTCCCGATCCCGCCGCCTGCAGATCGTGCCGATCATTCAGTCCTTTGCCCAGCTCGAGAAAAACTACGGCAAGGAAGGCGGTGAGATCATCGTCGATAACACACAGATCACGCTGTTCGGAGGATTCGCCCCAAACAGTTCGTCAGCCGAAACCCTGTCAAAGGCGCTCGGAAGCCGCACCTCGTGCGCGGTGCTTATAGAAACGATACGCCGCGTCGCGTCATCTGACAAAAAGCACGGCGAGCTGTATTTTGCGTTCACGACGCTCGGTGAGGTCGGCAACATGGGTGCGGAGGTCGCGGCAAACGTGATAGCGCCGGATCGCGCCGTCATCGTCGACGGAGTGCAGGCTTACGACACGCCGGATGTTCCGGGGGAGCTTAATATAACAAAGCTCGGCGCAGGCGCCGTCATATCGGGCATCGACGCAAAAACCGTGTTCGCTCACGCCCGCGTCGACGAGGTGATAAAATGCGCCGAGGAGAACGGAATAAAATATCAGTACATCGTTCGTCAGTCGCAGGTCGGCGAGGGCGCCGTAGTGCAAAGGGCGCTCGGCGGATGCGAGTGCATCGGCATCTCGATACCGACAAGATACAAAAAGAGCGCGTCGGAAACGGTGTGCGAAAAAGATATCGAACAAGCAGCCGCGCTTATTTTGGCGCAGATATAATATGGAGGAAAAACAAATGGCAGAGATAGAATATCTTAGAAAATTCATGCTCGCGCAAGGCGTTTCGGGCGACGAGGGGGAGATAGCCGATCTTATCGCAAAGGAGATAGCACCGTACGTCGACGAGGTATACAAAGACGCGATGGGCTCGCTCATTGCGCACAAAAAAGGCCGTGAGGGCGCGAAAAAGCTGATGTTCGCGGCGCACATGGACGAGATCGGCTTTATGGTAAATTACATCACCGATGAGGGTTATCTGCGCGTATCGAAAATGGGCGGTATAAACTTCGCCGCCGCGTCGTTCTCGCACGTCGTATTCAAAAACGGTCTGCACGGCGTGATAGTTCCCGAGGCGCGCACGGCCGTGCAGAACTATTCTTCCGAAAAGGTGTACGTCGACATCGGCGCAAAGGACAAAAAGGACGCCGAGAAGCGCGTTAAGATAGGCGACACTTGCAGCGTCGTTTCGGCGCTGTATCATCTTGCGGGAAGCCGCGTCTGCGGACGTCCCATCGACAACCGCATCGGCTGCTATATGCTGTACGAGGTTGCGAAAAGGCTCCAAAGCTGCGAAAACGACACGTATTTCGTATTCACATGTCAGGAGGAGGTCGGCGTACGCGGCGCGAAGACGAGCGCATACGCGATAGATCCCGATTACGGCGTAGCCGTCGATATAGGCGGATCGGGCGACGTTATCAACGCCGCGCCGTTCGCAGTCGTGCTGGGAGAAGGTCCGGCGATAAAGATAAAGGACGGCATGGTCATCTGCCACCGCGACGTCGTCGACCTTATGAAAAAGACAGCCGCCGACAAAAAGATCAAATACC
>CAJONA010000200.1 GCA_905235755.1 uncultured Clostridia bacterium | reverse complement strand
GAAAAAGCCGACGATGGAGAGCGCGGCTATCATGCAGTCGCACCCGCTTGTAAAGCTGCTCGTATGCACGGGCGGTCCCGGAGTTGTGAAAGCCGTTCTGTCATCCGGCAAAAAGGCGATAGGCGCCGGCGCGGGCAATCCGCCTGTTATCGTGGACGACACCGCAGATATAAAGAAAGCGGCAAAAGACATCATCGACGGCTGCACATTCGACAATAATCTTCCGTGCATCGCGGAAAAAGAGGTGTTTGCGTTCGACAATATAGCCGACGAACTTATCGAAGGTATGAAGCGCGCGGGATCATATCAGATAACAAGGGCACAGGCTGACGAACTCGCCAAGATCGTTCTTGTGGAAAAGACAAAGAAAGACGGCACGACGGCTAAGATCGTCAACCGCGAATGCGTCGGCAGAGACGCCGACATCCTTTTGGCAAAAATAGGAATAAATGTCGGAAAAGATATACGCTGCATCATCGCGGAGGTGCCGTTCGAGCACCCGTTCATTCAAGAAGAACTTATGATGCCCATTCTCGGTATCGTAAGAGTAAAGGACATCGACGAAGCGATAGATCTTGCTTGCAAAGCCGAGGCAGGACGCCGTCACAGCGCGCATATGCACTCTAAAAACATCGACAATCTTTCGCGCTTCGCAAGAGAAGTCGAAACGACGATATTCGTAAAGAACGCTCCTTCGTACGCAGGAATAGGCTTCGGCGGAGAAGGACACACGACGTTCACGATAGCGGGCCCGACGGGTGAAGGCATCACATCGGCGCGTTCGTTCACGCGCCAGCGCCGCTGCGTAATGGCGGACAGTTTCAGAATAATCTGACGGAGGACATTATGGAATACGATGCAAAAACCATTTCCGAGATAGTCAGCAAGGTCGTGGCGTCTGTAAATGCCGGCGCTTCGCCGTCCGCAGCAAGCGATGGAGACATTCCCGTCGGCGTGTCGAACAGACATATCCATCTCACCCGTGAACACGTCGACATACTTTTCGGAAAGGGATATGAGCTCACCCCGCTCAAAGATCTCTCTCAGCCGGGGCAGTATGCGTGCAAGGAACAGCTCACGCTGATCGGTCCTTCGCTTCGCGCGATAGAGGGCGTTCGAGTTTTAGGACCCATCAGAAAGGCGTCTCAGGTCGAAATATCGAGGACCGACTCGTTCACGCTTAAAGTAAAACCGCCCGTTCGCGAGTCGGGAGATATCGCCGGCTCCGCGCCGATAATCATAATAGGACCGAAGGGAACAGTCAGCCTTTCGGAAGGGTGCATAATAGCAAACCGTCATATTCATATGTCGCTTGAAGACGGCGCGAAATACGGCGTCAAGGACGGCGAATATGTGAGCGTCGAAACGGTCGGCGACGGCAAGCGCACGCGCCTTTACGATGTGCAGATCCGCGTTTCCGACAAGTTCAGACTTGAAATGCACCTCGACACCGACGACGCAAACGCTTGCGGCATCGGCAACGGATCGAAAGTAAAACTCGTGAAATAAAAGAAAAACCTCCGCACCGCGGAGGTTTTTGCATTTATTTCATCATTTTGATATATTCTTCAAGCACAGGCTCGAATTTAACGCCGTAGAGGTGATTTTCATCGCCTATCGTGTTTTCGATGCACAAAAGCGTGTAATCGGCGGCGATCTTTGCCGATTCGTACAGCGATTTGCCGTGCATATATGCGCCGACGAACGCCGATGCGTAAACGTCGCCCGTGCCGTGGCAACCGCGGCTTATCTTTTTATGCTTGTAATATGATTTTTCGCCGTTGGTGTATACGACTACGCCTGTCGATTTCTCGTCATAGCTGACGCCGGTGAGGATGACGCTTTTGGCGCCGCCGGCTGTCAGAGCCGCGAGGATATCGTCGATATATTTTTCGTCATATACCTCTTTGTACGGCAGTCCCGTGAGGCAGCATGCCTCGGTGATATTCGGCAGGATTATATCCGCGTCAAATGCGAGCGTTTTCATTTTTTCCACAAACGCGCCGTCAAACCCGGGGTAGAGTTTGCCGTTGTCGGCCATGGCGGGATCGACGATCTTCGCCGCGCCTTCCTTTGAAAGCGTTGCCATGATTTCTTTGACATATTCTATCTGTTGTTCGCTCCCGAGATAGCCCGTGTATATCGCGTCAAATAAGATGTTTTCCTTCTTCCAATGCGCCGCTATGGCGGGCAAATCATCGGTAAGATCGCGGAATGTGTATCCCG
>CAJONA010000199.1 GCA_905235755.1 uncultured Clostridia bacterium | reverse complement strand
ACCGTGAAACATGCCATGTCTTGACTCCTTACCTTTATTCTGCCGCGCACTGCCGTGTCGCGCCAATATTTACAAGATTCAATACCTGTGGTCGATATGATATCAAATTTATACCGTTTATACAATCACAACCGCCTAAAAGTCATTATAATAGCTCACGCAATTACCTTCGGGCAATGGACACACGCCACATGCGATACAGCTCGTTAAGCGATTTCATGTCACTTGGGCGGGGTCCAATTGTGGAATCCGTGCGAAAATTCCTTCTCTTGCCCGCCGGCGAAGAGTTTGCCTCCGGAAACGGAATAGGCGCTTGACGACTGGCGGACGGTCTCGTTCATGTTGCCCTCTATCGTCGTGAGCTGCGAGCCTTTCCTGTAGACGACGAATATGTAGTGTGTCTTGAAATACACGACATCGCCGGAGCGGATCACATACCGAAGATAGCCGTCATCGCGGGGCCGTGCGGCGGATCGAACGCCGTCATCGCGCAGATGTTCGACGTTATCATCGCAACGGAAAACGGCTCACTTTATATCGCTCCGTCGAGCGCGCTCGAAGATAAAACGCTCGGCACGCCGAAAAAGCTCGCGGAGACGGGGATCACTTCCCTCACGGCAAAGGACGACGCAGAGGCGTTCGCTCTTGTAAAGAAGATCATCTCATACCTTTATTCGGAGATGGAAAGCGGCGACGATCCGTCGCGCGCGGTCGATATAGACGGCATACTTATGAATGAAAATTACGAAGTGCGCGACGTTATCGCACAGCTCGTCGACAGCGGCTCGTTCTTTGAGATGAAAGCCGAATACGCGCGCCACATAGTGACGGGACTTGCAACGATAAACTCCCGCCCCGTTGCGATAGTCGCAAACGATCCCGCGATCAAAGGCGGCAAACTCTGCCCTTGCACGGCGGATAAGGCGGCGGACTTTATCGAATTCGCATCGGCTCGCGGCATGCCCGTCGTAACGCTCGTCGACAGCGAGGGCGTTGCCATGTCCGACAAAGCGGAGCAAAAAAACATTTCGTCAAAGCTCGCAAGGCTCGTGCGCGCTTATTATAACAGCTATACAAATGTAACCGTCATACTCGGGCGCGCGTTCGGCACGGCGTATACGGTAATGGGCTCAAAAGGAATATGCAGAACAGCCGCACTCGCACTCGACCGTGCGCAGATATCGCCCATGTCTCCGGAAAGAGCCGTCGAGTTTCTCGGCGAAGTCGCCGACGAGTCGAAGATGGCTCAGACGGCGGCCGACTGGGCTGAAAAATATGCGTCTCCGCTCGAAGCGGCAAAGAGCGGACACATCGACGACATAATCGAGGCGTCGGAGCTTCGTGCTCGCGTCGCCGCGTCGCTTGAAATGCTTCTGTTTTAAGGAGGACGCTTTATGTTTCTGATGATAGAAAACGCCGTCGGCGAGGGGTTTAAAGTTCTCGGTCTCGGCATGGGGATAGTTATAGCGGTACTGCTGATACTAATGATCTCGCTGTATTTGCTCTTGCCGATATTCCGCCGTATAAGCGGCGGCAAGAAGGAAAAGATCATTTCAACAGCCGACGCGCCGTCGCCCGCGGTCGAAAACACTGCGGCGGACGACGAATGCGACGTTGTCGCGGCGATCATCGCGGCGATAGCGGCGCAGACGGGCGCTTCACCCGCATCTCTCAAAGTTGTTTCATTTAAAAGATTAAAGTGATTTCGGAGGATAATACGATGAAAAGATATACAGTAACGGTCAACGGAAAAGTTTATGACGTAACAGTTGAGGAAAACACAAACGGCGCCGCTCCCGCAGCGGCTCCCGTTCAGAGCGCGGCTCCCGCGCCTGTGCAGACGGCGGCTCCGTCCGCTCCCGCCGCAGGAACAAAAGTCAACGCGCCGATGCCCGGCACGGTGCTCAAAATGAACGTATCTGTCGGAGACAGCGTAAAGCGCGGCGACGTTGTATGTGTGCTCGAGGCGATGAAGATGGAAAACGAGATCACCGCTCCCGTTGACGGCAAAATCACTTACGCCGTCGCAAAGGGCGCATCTGTAAAGACCGGCGACGCTCTCGTTTCGATAGGTTGATCCGGGGATCGCTTTTGGAGGTGATGCCGATTGGATTTTCTTGATGCACTGAAAAACATCTGGGAGAGCACGGGACTGTTTCAGTTCAAAGATGCGGCGGGAAATTTTGACCCGGTGTATCTCGTACAAACGCTTATAATGTATTTAATAGAATGTGTGCTTGTGTACCTTGCTGTCGTAAAGG
>CAJONA010000198.1 GCA_905235755.1 uncultured Clostridia bacterium | reverse complement strand
GGCGCATGATTATTAAAGTTTTTTGCGTTGATTGACATGAAGAGGAAGGTAATATGAGCCAATTTGATAAATTTGTTGATACGTACCTCTGTAAGGCATTGCGCAAACTGCGCTGGGGGTGTTGGTCTTTTTTGCTAGTGGCTGTCGTGGTTCACAACACTATAGATGAGCATCCAGAAGATTTCGCATTTGGAACGTTTCTTTTCGGGATGTCTGTCAGTATGTTTTTGTTTTTGTATTGCTTTAAAAAGCTGATGCCAAAATCATTTCGTCCCGGGGTGTATGTTGTTGGCAAAGTTGATGAGGACACGGTCAAAATTTCAAGATCAAAACTTGTTACAAAAATAATAAAGGTCGGTGAAGACCGCTTCTTCGACATACTGAATACAAAATTCTATAAGAGGTAAAACATTATGAAATCACAGAGACATGCGGCGATAATCGAAATCATTTCAAGCGAGCAGATAAACACGCAAGAGGCACTCACTCAAAAGCTGTGCGAACGCGGATTTTCCGTCACGCAGGCGACCGTTTCACGCGATATAAACCAGCTTCATCTTGTCAAGAAGGCGATGCCCGACGGCTCGTATAAGTACATAGTGCAAAACGATATGTCCGATCAGAAAAACAACGCGAAGTACAAGAGCATAATGCGAGAAACGATCATGGACATACGTCCCGCGGGAAACATCGTGGTGATAAAAACGTACACCGGAATGGCAAATGCCGCGGCCGCCGCGATCGACGCGACGGCAGGCTCGCTCGCCGTAGGTTCGATAGCGGGCGACGACACTATCTTTATCGCAACGGCGAGCGAAGACGACGCGAAAATATTTATTGCAACAATCAAAAATTTCTCAAATATCGCATGACGACTTAAAAACACGGAGGAACGTACAATGCTGCGCGAGCTCATAATCGAGAATATTGCCATAGTCAAGCGCGAAAAGATCGTTTTTGACAAAGGTTTTTCCGTCATCACCGGCGAGACCGGCGCAGGAAAATCGATAATCATCGACGCCATATCGCTCATCATGGGCGAACGCGCGTCGAGAGAACTTGTGCGAAGCGGCGAAAAAAAAGCGAAGATAACGGCGCTTTTCGACAAAATACCGCCGCACGTCAAAAAGCTCGCCGAAGATCTCGGCGTTGAGTGCGAAGATGATCTTGTTTTCGTCCGCGAACTCGATCTTAACGATGATACGCTTTCATCTACGGCGCGCATCGGGGGCAGACCCGTATCGGCGGCGGTCATGCGCGAGCTTGCGACGCACCTGCTCAGTCTGCACACGCAGCATTCGAGCCAGACGCTGACGAGCGACGAAAATCATATGCGCTACCTCGATAATTTCGCTTCCGTAGAGCCGGAGCTTGCCGAATACGAAAAGCTCTACGCGACGGCGCTCGACGGCGAGCGACGGATATCGTCGCTCAAAAAGAGCGAGCAGGAAAAGCGACGTCTATGCGATATGCTCCGTTTTCAGATAGACGAGATCAAATCGGTATCGCCGAAGGCGGGCGAAGAGGAAGCGCTTGAAGCGGCGGCCGTAAAGATACGGAATGCGGAAAACATAGCTAAATACTCTCGTTTGATCGGGCGCGCGCTCAGTTCGAGCGAAAAAGGATTGTCGGCGTCCGACCTTATAGACAAGGCGGCGGACGCTGTCAAAGCGCTCGAAGGCGTGTTGAAAGACGCTCCCGAATACATAGCTACGCTCGAAGACGTGAAGATAAAACTTATCGACATCGCCGACAGCGTCAAAGAGGAATGTGCCGTCGATATCGAAAATCCCTCCGCTGCGCTTGACAAGATCGAGCTCAGGCTCGACGCCATTCAAAAACTCAAACGAAAGTACGGCTCGACTGTCGAGGAAATAATCGCCTTCAAAGAAAACGCCGAGCGCGAGCTCAAAGATGTCGAGGGCGCAGACGAAAAGATCGAGGACATCAAAAACGAGCTGAAAAAAGTCTACGCCGCGCTGAAAGCGTCGGCGGAGAAAATAACGAAAAAACGCCGCGAGGCGGCGGATCTGCTCGAGAGGCGCATAACGGAAGAACTCGCGTCTCTCGAAATGGAAAAGGTCAAATTCAAAATTGACATCACCGCTCTGCCGGGCTACACGCCGAGCGGGCTTGACGGAGTCACGTTCCTCGTTTCGACAAACCCCGGAGAACCGCTTCTTCCGCTTTCAAAGATCGCGTCGGGCGGCGAGCTTTCGAGAATGATGCTCGCCCTCAAATGCGCGCTCGCAAGAAATGACTCCGACGCTGATATTCGACGAGATAGACACGGGTATATCCGGGCGCACGTCGCACAAGATAGGGCTCAAATTGCGCGATTGCACAGAAACGGCGCAGATCATCTGCGTAACGCACTCGCCGCAGATAGCGGCGCTCGCAGATATGCATTTGCTCGTATCAAAGCACGAAACGCCGAACGGCAGAACGGAGTCGAGCGTCGTCGCGCTCGATCACGACGGACGCGTCAAGGAAATATCGCGCATCATCGGAGGCGAAAAAATCACGGAAAAGACCGTAAAAGCCGCGACGGAAATGCTCGACTTACCTTCTTTGAAAAGAAGGTAAGCCAAGAAACTTCAAATGTGCTGACGGAATCGAGTGCGATGACATGCCTTCTTTGAAAAGAAGGTAAGCCGAGAAACTTCAAATGTGTTGACGGGATCAAGTGCGATGACATGCCTTCTTTGAAAAGAAGGTAAGTCGAGAAACTTTAAATGTGCTGACGGAATCGAGTGCGAAGCCATACCTTCTTTGAAAAGAAGGTATGCCAAGAAACTTTAAATGTGCTGACGGGGCCGACAGCAAAAAATCAAGGAGAATAAATGGGCAAAAGCAATTATGTAACAAACAAAATAACAAATTCCGTGTTCAAGGCGTTCGGCAGGTCATGCAACCTTATATGGTTCTGTTTGAAAAAGGGCGATCAGGAGGTCTGCATTCACTGTCAATGCTTTGTCAGAGTTTCTTTTAACGAAAAAATAATTACCACATCGGAAGAAATATACAGACCGCATGATTCTCTCAGCGACGAAGAAAAGGATATTTTCGAGTGGGATATGTTTGGAAAGTCCGCATTTGACGTAAAAATGAAGGAGTTGATAAATGCCAGCCGTCCCGAAAGAGTTGTATCTTTTGAGCAAAGCGGGCACGATTTCAGGATTATATTCAACAATGGGATGCTGGTGGAAATATTGGAAATTCGTTCAGATGATTATGAAAATTGGCGAATGTTTGTAAAATACGGCAAGAACAAAGTCAGCAAGCATCACTTTTTCTATGACAATTTTGAAATTGAATGAAAGGAAGATGTCGATATTATGTGCACAAAACACAGACCTAAAATGCTGAGTTATCTGTTATATTTTTGGAAATGTATCGTTTTGGCGATATTCGGATTATTCGGATCAGACCTAAAACCCGAAATGTTAAAATGCAAAAAATGCGGAAAAAGCATTGAATTAAACTCAAAACTTAAAGTGTTGGCATATTTTTTGGATTGCATATTTGTGTTGTGGGTTGCCAGTTCGCCCGTTTGGCTATTTCAATATTTGAAGAGCGAACTCTTGGCGTTTGTTATTGTGTTTTCCGTGGCGACAGCTATAATTCTGTTGGACTTACTTTTATATGTTTACTTTTATAAAACAAACAAATGGCAACTTAAAGAGGATGAACACTCGATACCCACTTGACAAATTCGCGCCGACGTGTTATACTTACATCAACGGCAATGACGGAGAGAGTAATCGCCAAGGCGCTTTTCAGAGAGCGGTCGGCAGGTGCGAGACCGCAAGGCGAAGCGATGAAGTACACTCCCGAGCCGTACACCGACAACGTAGGCTGTACCGGGTGCGCCCGTTAAAGCGCCAAAGTCAAACGACTTATAAAGGCGCGCGCCGCGAGGCGTGCGTAAATTGAGGTGGTACCACGAAACTGTTTCGTCCTCTGCAAACGCAGGGGACGTTTTTATTTTATA
>CAJONA010000197.1 GCA_905235755.1 uncultured Clostridia bacterium | reverse complement strand
AATTCCGTCAGCTTCAAGCGGTGCGCGCAAAGCTCGCGCGATATGTTGTTAAGCTCCTCTACCATATATAGATTGTTCGATGTTCTGTAAATGCGGCGCATCTGCTGCGAATACTCGCCGTTTTCCATTCTTACAGACGCTACGATGAGCGAATTTATCGTGAAAACTTCGACGTGTACCGCGCCGAATGATCTGCAAATGCGTTCCACCGTGTCTTCAACACGATGTATCTCGCCGCCGTTTTTCAATATGTGTTCGCCGACGTCAAGCGCCGCGCAAAGTATATCGTTGGCATTGGCGGCACACGCTTCATTTTCCAAAATCATCACATCCCGTATGTTTTTTCGATAAAATATTATCACTTTGACAGGGCGATGTCAAGTCAAATGTCAAAATATGCGAAATTTTTGAAAGTCATTGACTATATCGGGCGGCGGTGATATAATTAAAGCGTAAATTTTTTCAAAGGAGATTTTTATATGGGAAAAATCATATTTGCAATCATCGCGGCTGTCATAGCGTTTATTGCACTCGGGTTCTGCAAGTCAAAAACGCTTCCGAAGGAGTACTTCTGGAAGCTGAACAAAAAACAGTGGGCATCGTCTTTGGCGCTCATAATCATTATAATCGGGTGCTTCACAACGATCTCTACAGGTCACACCGGTATTGTAACGACGTTCGGCAAGGTCGAGGACGTAACGCTCGAAGCGGGTATGCACTTTATTCTGCCGTGGCAGGAAACAATTGAAATGGATAACCGAAACCAAAAAGCGTCGGTAGCCCTTCAGTGCTTCTCTTCCGACATTCAGGAAGTGGACGTAAAATATACGCTCAACTATCAAATAAGCAAGGAAAATGCGCAGGAAATATATAAATCGATAGGAACGGAGTATTACAATACGGTCATTCTCCCTCGCATCGAGGAGGCGGTAAAGACGGTATTTTCGAGATATGACGCGGAAAATCTGATCGCAAACCGCGAGAATCTTTCGACGGAGATAAAGAATATTCTTGAAACAAGACTTGCGGCTTATCATATCGAAGTCATTGACGCGTCTGTTGAGAACATGGACTTCTCCGACGCTTTCACAACGGCGGTAGAGGAAAAGCAGGTCGCGGCGCAGAACAAACTCAAGGCCGAGACAGAGCAGGCTCAGCGCACGATGGAACAACAGGCGGAAGCGGAGCGCAATATAATCAAAGCCAACGCCGACGCCCAGACATCGATAATCGCGGCAAACGCCGACCTTGAAATCGTTAAGATTCAAGCGGACGCCGCCGAATACGCAGGTCAAAAAGACGCAGCCATAAACAAGGCGATAGCGGAATCGCTCACCCCAGAACTGCTGTATTACTACTACATCAACGGCTGGGACGGAAAGCTCCCCTCCACTTACATAAGCCAGGAGGACTTTATGAGTTTGTTTGAAATAAAAACAAACGTCGGAGATAATTGATCGGATTTTAATCAAAAAGTCAAAAAAACGCCCGCAAAAAGCGGGCGTTTTTTCGATAAAAAACTTGTGTTTTTTGTTTTTTTGTGATATACTTACGGATAAGAAACAGTTTTGGAGGAAAATATGAATTTTACATATAAAAAAGCGCGTGATGAAGTGAAACGATCCGCGTCGACGTCGGGCAAAAAAGAACTCGCAGGCTCGATAGGCGAGCATGGCGAGCACATCATACCGCTTCACGGCACGTCTGTCGACGTCGGACCGCATTTCGACGTAAATCTGCTGCTGGGCAACCGCATCGGGTATGATTCCCCGCTCGTTTCGACGCCGAAATCGGCGCTTGACGCTTTCGGGCGAGGCTCTTTCCGCGCAGACGCGTCGCGTCAAGTGCTTGCCACAAGGTTCGATCTGCGTTTTGAGCACAACGGCGAGCCGACGAACCGCCAGTTTTATATTTACGAGGGCGGCAAGCAGATATTTTACTCGGCGAATATCGAGGACGGGACAGAAGCGGTTTGTCGTCACTTCCCGAACCGCACCGTTATCGAGTATATTTTCGACGGACTGAAAATTTCCCGCACGATATTCATCGTTCCGCAGGGCGACGATATGCCCGAGGCCGTCGAGGCGCAGATAGTGGAGATCGATAATCTCGGGGCGTCTCCGCGCACTCTGAAAGTCGTATTCACGGGGACTTTCGGGCTCAGCTCGCCGGAGTCGATGATAAACGATATCGTGTACGCGACAGTCACACACGAAGGCGGCGTTTTGTGCCGCGACGGCAAAGTTTACGCCGTAGCTCCGAGCTCGTATCCGAAGCATCTG
>CAJONA010000196.1 GCA_905235755.1 uncultured Clostridia bacterium | reverse complement strand
AAGTGAAACCGATACGAAAAAATTTTTGAATTGGAGCATGCTATGAAAAGACAAAATGAAAGATCGTTTATCAAAAGGATAATATCGATTGCGCTTGCCGCGCTGTTCGTTATTGCTATGTTCGGCGCGTTCGACACGATCGCCGAAGCCGCCGATACGAAAGAGTATGTCCTCGATGCGCTCGATAAGGACGAATTGCTGTCGCCCATACCTCTTATTTGCATCAGGGTATCGTTTGACGCGAACGGAAACGGCGTCGACGACTACGATCCTTACGATCCGTCAAAGCTGTACAGCGACAAGTCTGCCGAGTATTACGGCGAGCAGTGGATCCACTCGCCGCTGTCTCACTGGCAGAATATGCTGTTCGGCGTCGGTACAAAATCGCTGTACGATTTTTATTACGAGATGACCGACGGGCAGTTCTGGTTCTCTGCGGGTGAAGAGACAGAGGGCGATGTAAACGACGGTATTGTCGACGTCACCGTCAACCTCGCGCATCCGCGCTCGAAGATCGATTCCGACACCGCCGACGGCGGCGAACGCCGCGCCGCGCTTATCGCCGCGAACGAGTACGTGGATTTTGCAAGCTACGACAAAAACGGAAACGGCTATGTCGATTATAACGAGCTGGCGATAGTTTTCATTATCGCGGGTTACGAAAGCGCGTACGGTTCGTCGCGCCCGTCGTCATCGATCGCGTTCGGCACGCACGCGCACTACACGTCGGGAAGCGGACTTATCCTCGATAACGTCGTCGTGACGCAGAGCGGACATCAGGGGTTTGTAAAATGCGGAGAGTATATTAACACATTGTACGTATTGACTGTAGGCACGGTCGCGCATGAGCTCGGGCATTTCATCGGCGCGTACGACTTCTACGACACGGGCAACGGCAACTGGACCGGATACGTCGGGAATATGTCGCTTATGGCGTCGGGATCGCACAACAACAAAAGCGGCGAAGCAAGAGGCACGTCGCCGTCGTATATGGATCCGTTCCATATGATATACACGGGGCTTGCCGCGTCCGAAACGGTGCGCGACGGCGAATATACGCTTTACTCGCGCGAGAGCACGGAGGGCGATTTCAATATTATCAGAGTCAACACGGCAAATCCGAACGAATATTATCTGATCGAAAACAGATACTCATCGTCAGCCACGATGTTTGACGGCTCGCAATCGGGATGTCAGGGCGTCATAATTTGGCACGTGGACGACGATATCGTCAGAAAGGGCAAGGTGAACAACGCAAACAGCGGGCACGATCCGGGCGTCGTCATTATGAACCGCGCCGCGATAAGCTCGACGGGATGCGCGTTCGTGCACGCTGAAACGTCCCCCGTTGACAGATACACGTTCACTGCCGCCAATAGCGTGTATAAATTTCCGGTTTCAAAGACGTGGAACACATCGCTCGATAACGACGTCGAGTTCGGTTTGCAGATAGAAGTTCTCGACGCCGGCGGACCCGAGATGAGAATAGTCATATCGGGCACCATCGACTGCCCGCCGACAGTCGGATTTGACAGCGGGAAGATCACCGAAACAGGACCTGACACGCTCACTTTCCACGGCAAGATATACGACCTCAGCGGCGGAAACGTTACGAGCTGCGGATTTATCCTTTCAAAAGACAGCGATCCGACGCCCGACAACGGAACAGTCATATATTCGATGCCGAACTCCGACGGAACATTTTCCGCGACATTTGAAGGTCTTGCCGAGGGTACAAAATACTATTGCAAGGTATTTGCGACGGGCAATCAGGGAACGGGCGAGAAAATCGTTGCGACGTATACGAAATTTTCAAATTCCGGCTCAACCGAGCGTGATTACTACACCGTATATCTTTACAGCAACTACAATAATCTCGCAAGAAAATACGCTATACAGGTATATCCGGGCGAAAAGATAAATTATCAGATAAAATATATTTGGGGAGGATATATCTTCTGCGGCTGGTACGTTGACGCTTCGCTTACCGAACGGTACGATATGAACTATGTTCAGTATACAAAAGAGGACTTTTCGCTGTACGGCAAGTGGGTAGAGGAGACAAGGGCGATGACGCTGAATGTCGTCGGCGCCGCGACGAAATATAATTTCGCCGCCGAGATAGGGACGACGTATGGCGCGCCTGTTCCCGAAGAGCGCGACGGGTACACGTTTGAGGGATGGTACATCGACAAAACGCTGACAGAACCGTTCGATTTTGAGACGCCCGTCACCGAGGAGGTCATAACAGTCTATGCAAAATGGGTTTCTGTGGGCGGCACGGGCGACGAAACGACAGAATCAACGACCGAGGC
>CAJONA010000195.1 GCA_905235755.1 uncultured Clostridia bacterium | reverse complement strand
ACGATAGACCTCGACGAGTTGAAACCGCTCGCGGCGTGTCCGCACTCTCCCGACAACGTAAAAGCGATATCCGAACTTGCAGGCAAAAAAATAGATCAGGTATGCGTCGGCTCTTGCACAAACTCGTCGCTGTACGATATGTTGAACGTCGCCGCGATGCTGAAAGGCAAGACGGTCCACCCCGATGTTTCGCTTTCGATCTCCCCCGGCTCGAAGCAGGTGTACACGATGCTCGCGGAATGCGGCGCTCTCGCCGATATTATCGCGTCAGGTGCGAGAGTGCTCGAATGCGCGTGCGGTCCTTGCATAGGCATGGGATTTTCGCCGAAATCGGCGGGCATATCGCTGCGCACTTTCAACCGCAACTTCGAAGCGCGAAGCGGGACGAAGGACGCGTCCGTCTACCTCGTTTCGCCCGAAACGGCGATAGCGTCGGCGATCGCGGGAGTCATAACAGATCCCTCGACGCTGCAAGAACCCGAAATAACTATGCCGACGTCTTTCAAAGTCAACGACAATCTTATCGAAATGCCGATAAGCGAAGATGAAGCCGACAGCGTTGTCGTCGAGCGCGGTCCGAACATCAAGCCGATCCCGAAAGGCGCGCCCCCGGCGAAAGACCTCTCGTGCAAGGTCGTGCTCAAAGTCGGCGACAACATCACGACCGATCACATAATGCCCGCAGGCGCCAAAATATTGCCGTTCCGCTCGAACGTGCCGAAGCTGTCTGAATTTTGCTTTACCGTTTGCGATAAAGATTTCCCCGAGCGCGCAAAAGCGCTTGGCGGCGGCATCATTATCGGCGGACAGAACTACGGTCAGGGATCGTCGCGCGAGCACGCGGCGCTCGTTCCGCTCTATCTCGGCATAAAATGCGTCGTCGCAAAGAGTTTTGCTCGCATACACGCGGCAAATCTGATAAACTTCGGCATACTGCCGCTGACGTTTGAAAATGCAGACGACTACGACAAATTCCGCGAAGGCGACGACATTGAGATTGTCGGACTTTCGGACGCTGTAAAATGCGCCGACAAGCTGACGCTCACAGACAAAACGAACGGCGCCGTCGCTGCGTTGAATATCACGCTCACCGAGCGTCAAAGAAACATTATCCTCGCGGGGGGACTCCTCGCATACACGAAAAACGGAGGACGTTAAAATGGACGATTACAAGACAAATCTCGACACAGCGTGCGAGAAATTCAGAAAAATACTCGAAAATCAGCTCTTACGCGTAGAGGATATGAAAACGCAGGGCGATTTCACCGATTACGCGGCGCTCGATAAAATACGCATAGGCATATGCGGCGGCGACGGTATAGGTCCGATAATCACAGCCGAGGCGGAGCGCGTGCTGAAATTCATTCTTTCCGACCTTGAAGAGAGCGGCAAGGTAGAATTTGTAAAAATAGACGGACTCACTCTCGAAAACCGCATAGCGCACGGCAAAGCCATTCCCGACGACGTTATGGATGAGCTTAAATCTTGCCCTATCATCCTCAAAGGCCCGACGACGACGCCGCAAAAAGGCAGCGGAATGCCTAACATCGAGAGCGCGAACGTCGCAATGCGCAAAGCGCTCGACCTGTTTGCCAACATCCGCCCCGTCAAAGTGCCTTCCGAGGGCATAAACTGGACCATTTTCCGCGAAAATACCGAGGGCGGCTACGCCGTCGGCAATGCGGGATTTAACGTGACCGACGACCTCGCAGTCGACTTCGTCATCACGACAAAGCAGGGCTCGGACAGAATAGCGCGCATCGCGTACGATTTCGCGCACAAAAACGGATTTAACCGCGTGTCGCTCGTCACGAAAGCAAACGTCGTCAAGACGACCGACGGCAACTTCCTCGAAGATTGCCGCAAAGTGGCTGCGCTCTACCCCGATATCACGACTGACGAATGGTACGCCGACATAATGACGGCGAAGCTCGTCGATCAAAAGCGCCGCCGCGATTTTCAAGTGCTCGTTCTGCCCAATCTCTACGGCGACATCATCTCCGACGAAGCCGCGGAATTTCAGGGCGGCGTCGGAACGGCGGGATGCGCCAACATCGGCAAGAAATACGCGATGTTCGAGGCAATACACGGCTCCGCGCCGCGAATGATAAACGAGGGACGCGGCAAATACGCCGATCCGTGCTCGATGCTCCGCGCGTGTGTTATGCTTCTTTCCCACATCGGATACAAAGACCGCGCCGACAAGCTTATTTGCTCGTTCGAGGAAAAGAAGCTCGTCATCACGGGGCGCGACACGGGCGCGACGTGCGAACAGTTCGGCGATTACGTGATGGAAACGCTGAAAAAAATATAATGATAAAGATCCGCTTGTTTTGCGAGCGGATCTTTTTTTGCGCGCCCGACAAAAAGGGGGTTGGGGGGAAATGTCGGGCGCGCATTGCGTGCGCTTCGCGGAAGTTAATTCCGGCAGAAAAATGCCGCGATGGAACAAAAAATCCCCTTTTCTGCGATTTTATCGCTTACTTGTTGATTTTTTTCGTATCTTTTTTCATGATATTTCAAATGCTTTCGTCGAACGGTACCTTTACTTCTCCTACTGAATCTGTTATACTTAAATCAACGATGAAACAGGAGGGAAAAAATGAATATCGGTGGACAAATTACAAAATACAGAAAAGAAAAAAACATTACGCAAGAACAACTCGGCGAAGCCGTCGGAGTGACTAACAGAACAGTTTCAAAATGGGAATCTTATGTTTCTTCTCCCGGGATCGAACTCATTCCGTCTATCGCCAATGCACTCGGGATAACTCTCGACCAACTTTTCGGAATAGAATCACAGCAAAAACCGAAAGAAGTTTCAGACATTATCAAAGAAACGATAGAAAAAACGCTCGAAGAAGCGTTATATAATGCATTAGAAGATCTTTTACCCGAAGCGCTTGAAGAACTTTTGCCGCAATTTTTAACTTCAAATCAAGAAAGCGAACAGTATTCTCTTTTGGTTATAAGCCATGACAAAACTTCTGTATGCCGTTTTTACGGTGATGGTGGAATTAACGGTCCGTTCAGACTCAATGGCGGAAATGGTGATAAATATGGAATATTTGTGCGTAAAAAAGGCATCGACGAATATGTTGGCTATTATAATTCAAAAGAAGAAGCGGTCGCAGATTTGGAGAAAGTCTTCAAGGCATATTCGCAAAAGCTGAGAAAAATCGAATTGTAAAGTGATTTTTGTCATAGGTTCATAAGGAGCGGCGGTGCCGCTCCTTTTTTTTCGCATAAATTCTTGACAAACGGTAAAACTTGTGGTAAAATCCACTTTTGTAAAGGCTTTGACGGAGAAAAATGCCGCGGATGTTTTTCAGAGAGTTTGCGGGCGGTGCGAGCAGACAGACAGACGGCAATTTCCGCTCCCGAGCCGTGCGCGACGAGCGCGACGTATGGCGGCGTTAACGCTTATGAGTTAAATTCAAGGTGGTACCGTGCTTATGCACCCTTGCTTATGCAGGGGTGCTTTATTTTTTGAAATTCATTTTCGGAGGAAAATATGCTCGATTTAAAATTCTTACGCGAAAATCCCGATACGGTAAAGCAAAACATCAAAAACAAATTCCAGGACGAAAAGCTCCCGCTTGTCGACGAGGTGATAGCGCTCGACGCCGAGAACCGCGCCACAATTCAGGAAGCGAACGACCTTCGCGCCGAGAAAAACAAATGCTCAAAGGCGATAGGCGCTCTTATGGCGCAGGGCAAGCGCGACGAGGCGGAAGCGATGAAGAAAAAAGTCGCCGAAAGCGCGGCGCGTCTATCCGAGCTTGAAGCGCGCGAGCCAGAGCTTGAAGAAAAAATAAGAAAAATAATGATGAAGATACCGAACATCATTGATCCGAGCGTCCCGATCGGCAAAGACGACAGCGAGAACGTCGAGGTCGCGCGTTTCGGCGAGCCTGTCGTTCCCTCTTTTGAGATTCCCTATCACGCAGATTTGTTTGAAACATTCGACGGCATCGACCTTGACGGCGCGCGCCGCGTCGCAGGTAACGGATTTTATTATCTTCTCGGCGATGTTGCACGCGTTCATTCGGCAGTTACCGCATATGCGCGCGATTTTATGATAAACAAAGGCTTTACCTACGTTATCCCGCCGTTTATGATCCGCGGCGCGATCGCCGAGGGCGTTATGAGCCAGGGCGATATGGACGCTATGATGTATAAAATAGACGGAGAGGATCTGTACCTCATCGGCACGAGCGAGCACTCGATGATCGGACGCTTCTGCGATCAGATAATCGCCGAGGACACGCTCCCGCAGACGCTGACGTCGTTCTCACCCTGCTTCCGCAAGGAAAAAGGCGCGCACGGCATCGAAGAGCGCGGCGTTTACCGCATACATCAGTTTGAAAAGCAAGAAATGATCGTTATTTGCAAGCCCGAAGAAGCTATGGACTGGTACGAGAAGATGTGGGGCTACAGCGTCGAGTTTTTCCGCTCGCTCGACATACCCGTCCGTCAGCTCGAATGTTGCTCGGGCGATCT
>CAJONA010000194.1 GCA_905235755.1 uncultured Clostridia bacterium | reverse complement strand
GGTAGTCCGTTATGCCGAAATCCTTGTACGTGTCGAAAATAAGATCGACGACCTTTGCGAACTCGTCCTTTATCTGTTCAGGCGTGACAAACAGGTGAGCGTCGTTTTGACAGAAGTGGCGGCCTCTTTCGATGCCTTTGAGCGTCCCCGACGCCTCATAGCGAAAGTCGTGCGCTATCTCGCCTATACGCACGGGAAGATTGCGGTACGAGTGCTGCGAATTTGCGTATATCCTCATGTGGTGAGGGCAGTTCATCGGGCGCAGGACGTATGTTTCATCCTCCACCGTCATCGCGGGGAACATGTTTTGCTGATAATGATCCCAGTGCCCCGATGTTTTGTAAAGGTCGACCGTTCCGATGCACGGAGTGAGAACGTGCTGATATCCAGACGCTATCTCTTTGTCGCGGATGTAATTTTCGAGTATGCGCCAAAGCGTGTAGCCCTTGGGGAGAAACATAGGCATACCGCGCCCGACGAGCTCGTCAGTCATAAACAGACCGAGGTCCTTGCCTATTTTTCTGTGGTCGCGTAGCTTTGCCTCTTCAAGCTTTTGCAGATATGCGTCAAGCTCTTCCTTTTTCGGGAACGCCGTGCCGTAAATTCTTTGCAGAGCTTTGTTTTTTGAGTCTCCGTGCCAATATGCGCTGTTGCAGGCGGTGAGCTTGAATGCCTTTATCGCGCCCGTCGAGAAAAGGTGCGGACCTGCGCAAAGGTCGGTAAAATCGCCCATTTTGTAGAACGATATCTCCTCGCCCTCGGGAAGCGCCTCGATGAGCTCGACTTTGTACGGCTCATCTTTCATAAATTCGATCGCTTCGGCGCGGGGCAGGGTAAAACGCTCCATTTTGGCGTTTTCCTTGACTATTTTTTTCATCTCCGCTTCGAGTTTTTCGAGAACGTCGGGAGTAAACGTCGTGTCGCTGTCGAAGTCATAATAAAAGCCGTTGTCTATCGCAGGACCTATCGTCAGCTTTGTTTCGGGATACAGCCGTTTTACAGCCGCCGCAAGCACGTGCGACGCTGTGTGGCGGAACGTGTGCGCGCCGCCCTCGTCGGCGAATGTGAGAAGCTTTACGACGTCGCCGTCCTTGACGGGCGATGTGAGATCGCTCGTTTTTCCGTTTATCTCCGCCGCGAGAATATCGCGGGAAAGCTCGAGCCCGGCCTCTTTTGCCGCGTCATATGCGGAAAGGCCGTCGCTCACACTGTAAAACTCGCCGTTCAATTTGATCTTCATAATATTTTCTTCCTTTCATATTTTGCGGAACAAAACAAAAATGCACCGCGAATAATTTCGAGGTGCATAGCACGGTTCCACTCAAAAATTTTACTCATTGACGCTTTAACGGGCGACCGTCGCGCCATTTCCTGCGCGAATAAAAGCCGGTGGTATCTTTACGCTTTGCGATAAGGCGCTTTCACCGTGCGCGCCCCTCTCTGAAAGGCAAGATGCGTAAGACGTGTCCGACAGTTTTGTTCTATATCATATTATAACTTTTATTCAAGTTTGTCAAGATGAATTTCTGTTTTTTTGCTCTAAAATCGTTCGATTTATTGACAAAAATGCAATTTGGTAGTAACATTATAAGAGAATAAAAACAAAAACGGTGATTTTATGATAAATTTTGAAAATGATTTGCTCAAAGTGTCGGTAAATCCGCTCGGCGCGGAGCTTTCAAGCGTCATCGGCAAAGCAAGCGGCACCGAATACATGTGGCAGGGCGATCCGACTGTATGGTCGGGGCACGCGCCCGTGCTTTTTCCGATATGCGGGCGGCTGGCGAAGGACACATACTTCCTTGACGGTGAGCAGTACATACTTCCAAAGCACGGATTTGCGCGCAGAAAAGAATTCGTGCCCGTCGAAGTGCGCGAGAACGGCGCGAAGTTCGTTCTGACAGCCGACGAAAAAACGAAGATATCGTACCCGTTCGATTTTGAGCTGAACGTCGACTTTTCGCTTTGTGAAAACGTGTTGGAAACGGCGTATACCGTCATAAACAGAGGCGATAAGACGATGTATTTCTCGCTCGGCGCGCACCCCGCGTTCAACGTAGATCTCGGCGGATGCGTGATTTTGCCGAGCGTCGGCACGATAAAAACATTGACTGTCAACGACGAGGGGCTGATAAACGGCGAAAAAGTCTATGCCGAAAATTCCGACAGGGTAGAGCTGACGGAAAAAGTGTTTGAAAATGACGCGCTGATCTTCCGATCCCCGTCGTATACTTTTGCGGATGTCGCGTCTCCGGACGGCAAAAAGAAAGTGCGCGTGCATTTCGGAAAAGTGCCGTATCTGCTTCTTTGGGCGAAACCGCCGTATGTGTGCATTGAGCCGTGGCACGGAGTTCCGGACGGCGCGGGGGAGCCGCATGAGCTTTCGGAAAAAGAGGCGATCATCGCGCTCGACGGCGGCGAGAAATTTATTTTTGAAACAAAATACGAATTTTTTGTGCTCTGACGTGCAAATAATCAAGGTAAATGAAATTTACCCGCAAGCGCGTTTTGCCGCGCGAAAAATGAAAGGCAAATTATACTCGGAGGACGAATGAAAATACTCCACATCATAACCGATACAAATATAGGCGGGGCGGGAAAATTGCTCGTCGCCGTGCTGAAAAACGCCGATTACGGAAAGTTCGACATCGCCGTCGCGCTTCCGTCGGGATCGGCGCTCATTCCGCTTGTAGAGGCGACGAAAGCGAAGGTCATAACGACAGAGCACGGCCGCGACAAGTCATTTGAAAATGCGGCTGTGCGCGAGCTTTGCCGCATTATAAAGACGGAAAAGCCCGATGTGGTGCATACTCACGCGTCGCTTTCTGGCAGGATAGCCGCGAAAATTTGCGGCGTCAAGATACGCATCATGACGCGCCACTGCGTCTTCGGAAACAAAGCGAGCGCCACGCGCTTTCCGAAAAAGCAGCTTCGCGCGCTCGCCGAAAACGCGCTTACGACGCATTAC
>CAJONA010000193.1 GCA_905235755.1 uncultured Clostridia bacterium | reverse complement strand
TCGGCTTCGTACTTTTTGCGCGTCGTTTCTTTGAGCTTCGGCTCTGTGAACGTGCGGTACCAGAAGTCAATGTACGCGCCGAATGTCATATCGGGCGTCGCTTTTTCGGCAGTGTCGATGAGCGACATTTTCAATATTTCGAGCTTATCGCGGCACTCCGTTTTCGTTTTTGCGAGGACGTTTTTCGTTTTCGGAAGACCTTTCTCGTCGTAACCGACGACGATTCGCCCTTCCCACCGTCCGTCGCCGCGCTTGCGTATCATACCGTCGCCGTTTTTTCGTCTTTCCATTATGTCACGCCCCCGATCAAATCGTCCATCGCTTTGCCGATGATATCTGACGCGCGATCGCGCATATCGGACGTAACGTGCGTGTATGTGTCGAGCGTGAAGCTCGCATTCGTGTGACCGAGTATGCCCGAGAGCGTTTTTTCATCGACGCCCGCCGCGAGCGCGTGCGTTGCGAACGTGTGCCTGAGATCGTGAAATCTGATGTCGGGCAAGCCGCTTTTTTTTGAGCAGTTGTTTGAGCTTTGTGTACGCCGCGTTCGGATTTGTGGGCTTGTCCGAGTCAAGTATCTGCGGGAATATCCATTCGGACGAGATCCCTTCTTTTCTATTTCTGAGAAGGTCTGCCGTGCTCGGCGGGAGAATTATCGTCCTCTCGCCGCGCTCTGTTTTCGTTTCACCGACGATACACTCGCCGCCTTTGCCGACGCTCACCGACCGACGCACTTTCAGCGTTCCCGCACTCTCGTCAAAGTCAGACCATTTCAGCCCGCATATTTCTCCGCGGCGGAGCCCCGTTGTTATCTCCGTGTAGAAGAAATCGTGCCAGACGTCACCATCTATCGCTTGCATAAATTTTTCGAGTTGGCTGTCGCCGAGCACCTTCATCGGCTTGCGCTCAAGACGCGGGATCGTCGTCCCGCTTGTCGGATTTTTAACGGTGAAATGTTCGCGCACCGCATCCTCAAGCGCTTCGTGAAGCATCATGTGAATGGAGCGCACCATCGATGCGGACATCTCTTTTCCGCGTTCGGGGTGTCCTTTTACTCTGCCACAGGCTTTTATTTTGTTGTAGAATTTTTGCACGTCCGTCGTCGTCAGCGAAGATATTTTTCTGTCGCCGAGGTGCGGTTTGATGTACGAATTTGCGTAGTGATAATACTTTTTCATCGTGCCGGGGCGCAGGTTTTCGCTTTTGAGCGCGAGCCATTTGTCGAGCCATTCGCCGAGCGTTATACGGCAGTTTTCGTCGAGTTCGACTCCACGATAGACGTCGATAAGTTGATGAAGTTTTTGCATTACTTCCTTTTGCGACTTGCCGAACGCCGATTTGAATATCGGTCTGCCGTCGTTTTTATGCCCGACGACGATGCGCCCTTCCCACCGCCCGTCAGCTCTTTTCCTCACCATGCCGTCGCCCGACGGCCTTCTTTTTGACATTCTATCACCTCCAAGCAAAGCACTATACCACAACATTTTTGAAATATCCAGCGAATGTTGAAAATACCTTATGATTAAAACTTTTGATGTTAAAATGCCTCTCCATTGCTTGCTTTTTCGGCACTTTGGGCAGACTTTCTGATGCAGGGTGCAAATTTTGATGAAATCGTTATCCCGAACGGCTTTGCCGGACGGTGTTTTTCGGGCTTGGCAGAGGAGTTTCTGCCAAGCCTTTTATCCTGCACGATTTTCGAACGCGATCTATCGGCTCGTTTTAGCCCTTTTTGCGTCGAATTTTTCAAGCGATCTCTGCACCTTTATCCTTGTGTTTTCCTCGCGGAGCCTTCTCATCTGTTCCTCATCGAAAAACTTCACGGCGACCTCTATCGGCAGTATTCGGAATTTCAGATTTCCGTTTTGCACCTTGCCGCGGCGTAAAATTTTTGTCGGCGTCACTTCGATGAGCTTTTTATCGACAAGCTCATTCACATAAACGCGTATCGTATTTGCGCATGATTTTATCGCACGCCCGATAACGCCGTAGCTCGGATAGCAAGTGAAGTCCTTTCGATTTTCACACTTAAGCAGAAACGAATACAGCGCGATGGCTTTTGCAGAGAGGTCAAGCGAGAATATCGCGTTTGGAATTTTGAAGTAATTTTTGTCTTTGATGCGCACCTCACTTCTCGGTATGAACTTTAACCCACTCGATGAATTTTTCCTTCGGCACGACGAGCCTGTTCCCGATCTTGAGCGTCGGGAAATCTTTTTCGTGCATAAGCTCATACGCCGACGACGGCGCGATGCCGAGAACTTTCACGACCGTGTCCGCATTCAAAAACAGCGGCAGCTCATCATAACTTTTGTAGACCGATTCCTTCAATAAATGTACCTCCAAAATTTATTTTCAAACACCCGTGAGACAATGTTTG
>CAJONA010000192.1 GCA_905235755.1 uncultured Clostridia bacterium | reverse complement strand
AAAAGGGGGCTGTGTTTTATGGATCAAGCAAAAATCGGCGCATTTTTGTCATCGTTACGAAAGGAAAAGGGCTTGACGCAAGAAGCGTTGGCGGAAGCGATCGGCGTTACAAACAAAACGATTTCGCGTTGGGAAACGGGCAAATATCTGCCCGACATCGAGATACTGCTGCTGCTTGGCGATTATTTTGGCGTTACGGTAAATGAACTGCTCAGCGGCGAGCGTTTGTCGGACGCATCGTTCAGGAAAAGCAGTGACGCAAATATTAAGCATATCGTCGCCGACAACAAAAAGAGACTGCATAAAATCATAACTTTGTCAATCGTCGCCGTCACATGCGTAACGTTTGTGTTCCTTGCCGTATTTGCCGCCTGCTTTTTGATAAACAGGCATAAAATGCTGCATCCGTATTATATATCCGATCAGGAAGTTGCAAAAGCGTACCGGGGCAGCATAACCGTCGCCGCGTCGTCGGAGGGCACGCGAGCCTATACGGACAGCGAGTCGGGCATCGGCATTTTCTTTGATCTGCCCGACGGATATTCAAACGACACGCTATCAAGCTTGTATACAAACGAGGACGGCGAATTTGTGAAGATCACAACATGTTATACAGATGAAATGCCGTGCCCGACCACGCTTGCATTGTCTCGGTATTACGCGCAAGAGAACATTTCAAAGTATTCGGACAAGGTGAATTTTGCGTATTCTTATAATCTTGACGCCGTAACGGTCTTTTCTTCTCCCGAAACGATCGAAATCGCGGGCGGCTGCAGATTGTTGCGCGGATATAGTGCGATCGCAAATACAAATACAAAAGAGCAAGGTGAATTTTATAAATTATCGGGCGACCTTAACGGATATGTTATGTCATCGACAAATAGTCCGAATGATAAAGTATGGCTGATTTGCATTGAGGATAATTACAGACTTTGTTTTATTACCGTTCGTGATGCAAGCGTCAAGCGTCGACAGCGTTTCCGCGTGGATCGGTCATGTCGGTTTCAGATAATAAAAAAGCAAGACGCCGTCTTGCTTTTTCCTTTATAAGCTGTTGATATATTTGACCGCTTCCGTCGCCGCTACCGCGCCGTCGGCCGTCGCCGTTACGAGCTGTCTCACCGACTTTGATCTGTTGTCGCCCGCGACGAAAACGCCTTTTGCGCTCGTCAGGCAATCCTCTCCCGCTATGATATATCCCGCTTCGTCGAGATTTACGATCTTGCCGAAATTTTGGTTTTCCGGTATGCGCCCGACGGCAACGAACAGACCGTTCACGTCAAGCGTTTTCGTGTTGCCGGCTGTATCGGTCACTTCGATGCTTTCGAGCCGCTTGCCCGCGCTCAGCTTCGTGACGCTGCTGTTTAATACGAACTCCACGTTCTCTCTTTCTTTCAGACGGTTCACGGTCGATTCTTCACCTCTGAACGAGCTTCTTCTGTGGATCAGATACACCTTTTCGGCGATGTCGGACAAATACAGCGCGTCCTCGAGCGCGGTGTTGCCGCCGCCGACGACAGCGACCGTTTTCTTGCGATAAAACGCGCCGTCGCATGTCGCGCAATACGATATGCCTCTGCCGACGAGTTCGTCCTCGCCGTCGACGCCCAGCTTTCTGTTCTCCGAGCCCGTAGCCAGTATTACGGCTTTGCAGACGTAACTTCCGCCGACGGTGACGACTTCTTTTTCGTCGCCGTTCATCTTGATGTCCACCGCCTTGTCGAATACGACCTTTGCGCCGAGAAACGTCGCCTGCTCGTATATCTTCGTCGCAAAATCATACCCCGAAATATGCGCGGCAACCGGATAATTCTCAATGTCCGGCGTGTTGACGATCTGTCCGCCGTAGCTTTTGGCTTCAAGCACCAAAACGCTTTTGGACGCTCTGCGCGCATATATCGCGGCGGTGAGCCCCGCAGGGCCGGCGCCCACTATAACAATATCGTACATGATCATTCTCCGAGCAATTTTTCTATTTCAGATTTCGGTTTGAATCCGATGCTTCTGCATACTTCCTGTCCGTTTTTGAAAACGACCACACACGGAATCGAATAGACCTCGTACTTTTCTGCGAGTTCGTCCTCGTCGTCGATGTCTATAGATACGACCTTAACGTCGTCTCTTTCTTCCGATATTTCGTCTATTATGGGCTTTAACATTCTGCAGGGACCGCACCACGTTGCGTTGAAATCCGCCAGAACGAGCTTGTCGGAGCCTATGACCTCGCTCTCAAAATTTTCTTTTGTTACTTCCGTAACTGCCATACTTATCTCTCCTTTCGTATTTTATTTTAAATTTTACAGCAGATCGGCTATGTCTTTTTCGATCTGCTCGGGAGTGCACGTCGGAACGTATCTTTTTACGACGTTCCCGTTTTTATCGACTAAGAATTTTGTGAAATTCCATTTTATGTCGCTCTTGGATTTGGCGGTCTTGCTTAACTTGCCGATCGCCGCCATAGCCATTTTGTTCTTGAATCCCGTTACTTCCTCATCGGGCTGTTCGCTTTTTAGGAATGTATAGAGCGGCTCTTCGTTTTCGCCGTTTACTTCGATCTTTGCGAGCTGATCGAACGACGTCTTGTATTTTGCTGTGCAAAATTCGTGTATCTCGCTGTCTGAGCCGGGCGCCTGATTGCCGAATTGATTGCAGGGGAAATCGAGGATCTCGAAGCCCTTTTCGTTGTACTTTTTATAGAGATTTTCAAGTCCTTCGTACTGCGGAGTGAAGCCGCATCCCGTCGCCGTGTTGACTACGAGGACGACTTTCCCTTTGAGCTCGCTCAGATCGAGTTCACCTTCTTTTCTCTTTTTGACTTTGTAATCGTAAAACGCCATATCTTTTTCCTCCTTTTTATATGTGGATGGATCTTAAATAATTTTTACCGTAATTTTATGAGAATTATGCTATCGGTGCAATTATTTTTTCTCTTTCACCACAAATTATATCGCGTGCGATATAATTTGTCAAGGGGGATTTGTGAAATTTTTTCAAAGTAATGAAAAAATGTGATCGCCGCGCGGCTTTTCTCGCGCGCCACGTAGTTTTCGCGCGGCAATCCTTCTCGCGCCGCAACGTGCATTGTTCGCGCCGCATCGGCACAGACTCTATGCACTTTTCTTTACGCGAAAGAAAAGTGCCAAAAGAAGCGCGCAAGCGTGCCGCTTGAGCGCTTGTGTGTCTTTCATCTTTCGGCGTTCCGTGGCGCTGCTGTCTCGCAAGCATCGACAGGTCGCCATACGCCGAAGGGTACTGCTGATAAAGCCGTAAGCACGCGGCATAGTGCGAACAATGCGGCTCTCCGGCAGATATATTTTGTACAGCTTCTCTCATCTTGCACGCATCGCGCGCCG
>CAJONA010000191.1 GCA_905235755.1 uncultured Clostridia bacterium | reverse complement strand
ATGAAGTCGTGCGCGGCTATCAGGAAAACGGACTGCTCACGTTCTGCAAGCATTACCCCGGCTTTGGCAGGGCGGAGGACGACGCGCACATCTCGCTCCCGAAAATCGACGTTCCGAGGGACGTTTTCGTCGCCGAGGATATGCTGCCGTACATTCGCGCCGCATATCAGGATCCGTATCTGTCGGGCGTCATGACCGGCCACGTCGCAGTGCCGTGCGTCGACGATATTCCGTCGCCGATGTCAAATAAACTGATCGATCTGCTTCGCCGAAAAGGTTTTGGCGGTCTCTTCATCACCGATTCGCTGGCGATGAAGAGCATACAGTTTTACTATACGGAAGAGCAGCTTTACGTCGGCGCGCTCAAAGCGGGGCACGATATGATCCTCGCCGACTATAACACCGACGACCGCGAAGGCGCGGAGTGGCTCTACAAGGCGTACCGCGACGGCGTTCTGACAGAGGATGAGATCGACGCAAAAGTCGCGCGCATCCTTGCGACAAAAAAGCGCCTCGCCGAGATGATTCCCGAAAAGCCGTACGTCAAGCGCGACGCCGCGATGTTCAAGGAACTGTCGAAAAACAGCATTAAGGCGGGGAAGCGCATCGACAGGAGCAAAAAGACGCTTTTTGTCATCGCCGATGAAAAAAGCGAGTCGATAAACGGCGAAGTTATGTTTTCGGACAAAGGCGCGACGAAGCTGAAAGCGCTCGTCGAGCGCGATTTCAAAGACGCAAAGACGCTGATGATAGACATCTGCCCGTCGGCAGACACGATATCCGACGTGCTCCTCGACGGTCTGCGCAGCGAGCAGGTCGTATTCATCGTTCACGCACCGATAAAAGCGTACGCGGGAACGTCGCATCTGTATAAGCCGATGCTGTCGCTTATGGAAGGTATGAAGACAAAAACCGCCGCCGTCGCCGTGTGGGGAAATCCGTATGCCGCCGACGATCTGCCTGTCGGCACTAACACCTTTATCTGCTACGATTTCGGCGATTTTGCCGAGTCGCTGTTTGAAAAATTATAAAAAAACGAGTCCCGTCGGGACTCGTTTTTTTAACTTATCATTTTGCCTCTTTCGCCGCTTTTTTAGCGGCTTTTTTCTCGGCTTTTATCTGCTTTTTTGTCGGAAATCTCGATGATAGCGTCGGGAACGGGTAGTCGACGTCGACCGTCTCCGGAGGCGTTTCGAGGAGCGTCGGGTCGAGCAGATATTTTTTCATCTGTTCGAACGCTTGCGCGAAATAATGACCGTCCGCCACGCGCTCGTCCATAACGACGCCGAAAGGTATCTCTTTCACGAGCGTTATCTCGCCGCCGATCTTTTTCGCTGTCTCGACCGTGTTGCCCATTGCCATGACCATGTTGCACGTTCCGAAATTATATATGTGATGATAGATGTGATTTGTCTTTATAGACGCGAGATTTGTGAACACCATCGTCTCGTGGAACGGGCTCACGTCCGTGAAAGCTTTCGGCATAAGACCGAATTTGTCCGCAGTGCGTAATATCCAAACGATAAATCTCGCCAGTCCGGGTATTCCGAGCAGTGCGCCCATGAGTTTATCGAGCCCCGTATCGGTGTTCGGATTTGAGTTTTCCTCGACATATTTGTTTATTCTGTCGTTTACGTCAAATATCGTGTCGTAGAGGTCGAATTTTATCTTGCCCATGCTGTTGTCCTTGCTGCCCGGCCTCAAAACGACCATCGCCGTCGACAGCTCCTTATGCGCGTAGACGCGGCTGTGAACGACAAATCTGTTCAGACAGCAAAACTGCGAAACAGTTCTGACATACGCCGCGAGAATGACAGCCATATGGCTGATCTTCACGCCCTCCTTGCGCTTTGCGAGTACGTAGTTGTGTATCGAGTCGTAATCCGCCGTGATCTCTATCATGTTCATCGAATCTGAACGCTCGGTCATGATATATGGGGCGAGGAGATACATCGGTCCTACTTTTTTCACGAGTTTTCCATCGGGACGCATTTTTCAGTATCCTTTCTTATGTGTTGATTTGGGTTGCCGTGTTAGTTAAATATATAATTGCTCAAATAAAATTATACTTTTTTCTTTTCAAATTGCGGCTCCGACGTGAGATTTATACCGAGTCGCTTATAAGTTCTTTCGTCGGTCAGCGACGGAATGACTGAAAAGTGCGCGTCGAGACCGCGAAGCTCGTCGAGTTTAGAGAGCGCCTTTGCGGCGTCCTCATTCGTTGCCGAGCTTATGCTGAGCGCGAGAAGCACTTCATCGGAGTGAAGTCTGGGATTTCTGTGATGCAGGTATTTCGTTTTCAGCGTGCATATCGGTTCAAGCGCCGACGGGCTGATGATGTCAGTCTCTTTGTCGATGCCTGCGAGCTTTTTGAGCGCGTTCAGCACGAGCGCTGCCGCC
>CAJONA010000190.1 GCA_905235755.1 uncultured Clostridia bacterium | reverse complement strand
GCAAGCCTCGCACCGTCCGCCCTTGATGTTGAAAGAGAACCGTCCCGGACCGTAGCCTCTCGACTTCGCCTCGGGCGTTTTTGCAAACAGATCGCGTATCTCGGTGAAAAGTCCCGTGTACGTCGCGGGATTTGAGCGCGGAGTGCGTCCTATCGGACTTTGATCGATGGATATGACTTTGTCGAGGTTTTCCGTTCCGTCGATGCGGTCGTGCTTGCCGGGGTGCGTATACGCGCGATTGAGCGTTTTTTCAAGAGAGGTGCGCAGTATCGAGTTTATCAGCGATGATTTTCCCGATCCCGAAACGCCCGTAACGCATACGAATTTTCCGAGAGGGACGTCTACCGTGATGTTTTTGAGATTGTTCTCCCTCGCGCCTACGATCGTCAGTTTGCGGCCGTTGCCTTCGCGCCTTGTTTTCGGTACGGGTATTTCCAGCTTGTGCGAGAGATATTGCCCCGTTATCGATTTCGGGTTTTTCATGATCTCTTCCGGAGTTCCGACGGCGACTATATCGCCGCCGTGCACGCCTGCGCCGGGACCGATGTCGACGATATAATCGGACGCCAGCATCGTCTCCTCGTCGTGCTCGACGACGAGCACGCTGTTGCCGACGTCGCGCAGACGTTTGAGCGTCGCTATGAGTTTGGCATTGTCCCGTTGATGAAGACCTATGCTCGGTTCGTCGAGGATATACAGCACGCCGACGAGCGCCGATCCTATCTGCGTAGCCAAGCGTATGCGCTGCGCCTCGCCGCCTGAAAGCGAGCCCGCTTTTCTTGAAAGCGTGAGATAATCGAGCCCGACGCTTTGAAGAAATCCGAGTCTGGCGCGTATCTCTTTGAGTATCTCGGCGGCTATTATCTCATTTTGCCCCGTGAGCTTCAGATCGTTTATGAAGTTGAGTATCCGCGTGACGTTCATCGAGCACAGCTCGTGAATGTTCAGCCCGCCGACCGTAACGGCGAGAACGTCGCGTGAAAGCCGCCTGCCGCCGCATTTGGGGCAGGGTATGAAGTCCATGAAATCCTCGTAATATTCCTTGTTCGGCATCTGCGCCATGCGGTTTTCGATTATCGGCACGATTCCGCGCCACATCGCGTCCTGCTCGTACATCTGTCCGCCGAAACAGCGCGTGATATGATATCGTTCTTGGCCGCTTCCGCCGAGGAGAACGTCGAGCGCCTCGGGCGAGAAGTCCTCTATCGGCGTGTCGAGCGTAAAGCCGTGCCGCTCGCCGACGGCCTCCATGAGCGGGCCCATCCACGAATCCTCGTCGAGCGTCTTGAAACCGTTGACCGCTATCGCGCCTTCTTTAAGCGATTTTGTGCGGTCGGGAATTATCTTTTCGTGCGAGATTATATGAAGTTCGCCGATGCCTGCGCATCTGTCGCAAGCGCCGAACGGGTTGTTGAACGAGAACATGCGCGGCGAGAGCTCGTTCATCGAAAAGCCGTGTTCCTCGCACGCGAAATTCTGCGAAAATTCAAGCTCCTCGCCGCCGTCGGCGAGCGCCACTTTCATCATGCCGTCGGCGAGTTTGAGCGCCGTCTCGACGGAGTCGGAAAGACGACGGTGCATATCCTCTTTTATGACGAGCCTGTCGACGACGACGTCGATGGAGTGCTTTATGTTTTTGTCGAGCTTCGGCACTTCGTCGACAGTGTATATGCTGCCGTCGATGCGCACGCGTACAAAACCCGATTTTTTCGCGCTTTCAATGACTTTTTCGTGCATTCCTTTTTTGCCGCGCACGACAGGCGCGAGAATGAGGACTTTCGTCCCCTCGGGAATGGACTGTATGCGCTCGATTATGTCGTCTGTCGTCTGCGCCGCTATCTCCTTGCCGCAAACGGGGCAGTGAGGCACGCCGACTCTCGCGTAAAGCAAACGCAAATAATCGTATATCTCCGTAACCGTTCCGACGGTGGAACGCGGATTTTTCGACGTCGTTTTCTGATCTATCGAGATGGCGGGAGAAAGTCCCTCGATAAAGTCGAGGTCGGGTTTGTCGAGCTGTCCGATGAACATTCTCGCGTATGACGAAAGCGACTCGACAAAGCGGCGGTGTCCCTCCGCGTATATCGTGTCGAATGCGAGCGACGATTTTCCCGATCCCGAAAGCCCCGTGAATATAACGAGCGAGTCGCGCGGGATATTCACGTCGATATTTTTTAAATTGTGCTCTCTCGCACCTCTTACAGTGATGTATTTTGCCATTAAAATTTATCCTTTTTTCCTTGCAGTTTCGCTATCTTGTCGCGCAGCGACGCCGCCGTCTCAAAGTCGAGCCTGTCGGCGGCTTTTCTCATCTCCGAGGTGAGCTGAGCGATGTATTCTTCCTTTTGCGCGCGCGTCATGCGGCGCTCCGGCTTGTCGTCCTTTTTCGCTATCTCGATGATGTCGCGTACATCTTTGCGAACGGAGTGAGGCACTATTCCGTGCTCTTCGTTGTAT
>CAJONA010000189.1 GCA_905235755.1 uncultured Clostridia bacterium | reverse complement strand
GCTCGTTCAGGTCGCCGAGTCGCTCGAAGCCGGAGCCGACATAATAATGCTCGACAACATGAGCGTTTGCGATATGAAAAAAGCCGTCGATATGATAGGCGGCAGAGCGCTCGTCGAGGCGTCCGGCAATATGGGCGACAAAACGAAAGAGGAGCTCATCGCCGTGGCGAACACGGGCGTCGATATGATAAGCATAGGTGCGCTGACAAACAGCGTATCCGCATTTGACATAAGCCTTAAATTTTCATCTTTGAAAACTGATTGAAATGATAGAATTTACCGAAAGCGACGGCATTTACGCCGTTTTGAAAAACATGGCGGCGACAGGCGGCGAGTATGCGGCGGCGCTCGAAAAAAGGGCGGCGCACATCTATGACGCGGCTCAACTGGCGCGTCGGGAGCTGCTCGAAACGTATGGCGACGCGCCTGTTTTGGAATTGCTTTTTTCAAACGACGACGCAAGAGCGGAGATAATAGCGTCGGTGCCGAGAACGAATAAGCCCGAGATCGCGCCGAGCAGCGACTTTATCGGTGGGACTGTCGGGCGTGAACTCGACAAATTCGATATGTTTTGCTTTTGCAAAGCGCTGTCGGCAGGCGAAAGATACACGCCGGGCGAGATGATGGCGTTTTTGTTTGAGCTCGACGGCGACGCCGTCGGCAAAAACAAAAAGATAGCAATGCTTCGCAATTCGAGTTCAAGCCGGGCGTTCGAGCTTTTTGCGGCGCACGTGCGCGGCGTCGAAGCGACGTACGGCGACAACTTCAAAAGCGTATGCGACGCGGTCTATCTCAAAGACGCGGGGTATGCGGTGCTTCCGCTCGAAAGCAGTACGGACGGCAGGCTCGACGGACTGTATATGATGATCGAAAAATACGATCTCGCCGTGCTTATGTCGTGCATGGTGCTGTCGGGCGACGGAAGCGCGACGCGCTTTGCTCTCGTCGGTCGACCGCAGGATGTCGGCGACGAAGTCGGCAGGAAGAAATTTGAATTCAAGATCTCGCTCGACGAGCCTTCCGAAATATCGGAAATATCCGACGCGGCGCTGTTTTTCGGCGCACGGTTCGAGCGCGTCGACACGCTCCCCGTAAGCTACGGCAGGGACAACGCGTACGGCGTTATCGTCGATATCGACGGCGCCGATATCGCGGGATTTATGACATATATGGAGATGCGTTTTTCGCAATTCGTCACGGTAGGCATATATTCACACATCACGGAGGAATAAATGAGGATCCTTGGAATCGACCCCGGACTCGCCATAGTCGGCTACGGCGTTATAGATTTTATCCGCGGCAAGTTTTCGACCGTCGCCATGGGCGCTATCGAAACGCCCGCCGGCATCGACACCGAAGACAGATTGAAGATGATATATGACGATCTCGGCGAGATAATCTCGACATATCAGCCGAGCGAGGTAGCGATAGAAGAATTGTTCTATCATACAAATCAGAAAACAGTCATATCGGTCGCGGAGGCGCGCGGCGTGATACTTCTCGCGTGCAGGAACGCGAGGGTGAACATATCGGAATACACGCCGCTTCAAGTAAAACAATCGGTCGTCGGCTACGGCAGGGCGGAGAAAAGTCAGGTCATGGAGATGACGCGTATACTGCTCGGGCTCGACGGCAAGATACCGCTCGACGACACTGCGGACGCCCTTGCGATAGCGATATGCCACGCGCACTGCACCGGCTCGAACGTGCAGAGCTATTACAACCAAAAAAAGAAAAAAATGACATGATTTTCGGAGGAAAGAACGATGTTTTATTACATAAGCGGCAAGCTCGCTCTCGTTGAGATGTCCGTTGCGGTCATCGACTGCGGCGGGGGGGGGTTCATGATCAATATTTCTCTGCACACCTATTCGCAGCTGCCGGATGAGAAGGAGCGCTGCCGCCTGTATACCCATTTTGTGGTCAAGGAGGATTCGCAGTCCCTTTTCGGTTTTGCCGGACTATACGAGCGGGAGCTGTTCAGGCTGCTCATGTCGGTTTCAGGCATCGGTGCCGGGACTGCCAGAATGATGCTGTCCGCATTCCCGCCGGAGGAGCTTGCATCGCACATTGCCGCCGGAGACACCAGAATGGTCCAGTCCATTAAAGGGGTTGGTGCCAAGACCGCCCAACGCGTTGTGTTGGAGCTGAAAGAGAAAATTCTTAAAATGTCACCGGAAATTACACCAAAAAATAATTTGGTGCCGGACAATATATCCGCAGAAGAGGCGTTATCTGCTTTAGTCCAGTTGGGATTTTCCAAGCCGGTGGCCGCAAAAGCCGTCCAGCAGGTGCTGAAGTCGGGTGGTGCGGAACTGCCGGTGGAGGAGATTATCCGACAGGCATTAAAAATGTTGTAAACACCTAAAAAGGAAGCGTGAGAAGAGTCCTGAATATAGCGGTTGCCGCTTTTGTCTTTTCCTGGTTGTTCGGGGGATGGTTCGCATTCCTTCCGCCACATCATCATGTGGAGGGTTTGCCTGATATCACACCACGGAGCGCCCTCTATCCGGCGGACACGCCC
>CAJONA010000188.1 GCA_905235755.1 uncultured Clostridia bacterium | reverse complement strand
ATAAGCGCGCTTGTGACGAACGGCCGCCTGTCAATCGTCGGTCCGCCCATATGTGGAATCAGAATCGCGTTTTCAAGCCCTCGGAGAGGACTTGTCATCGGCAGCGGCTCGACCTCAAAAACGTCGAGCACGGCACTGAATTTTTTCTCGCTCAGCATCCGCGCCATTTCCGCCTCGTCTATCACCGAGCCGCGCGCCGTGTTTACCAAGAGGGCGTCGGGACTGAGCATCGAAAGCAGACTTTTGTCTATGATATGATATGTTTCGGGCGTTTGCGCAAGATGTACGGAAACTATTTTACACGTTGAAAATATCTCCTCCATGCTTGCTTTTCTTGCGCCGTATCTGCGTGCTTCATCCTCCGTAACGTGGTCGGCGCAGATGAGTATTTCCGTATCGAACGCCCGCAGCAGCTTTGCAGCATTGCGCGCCACTGCGCCGAATCCGACAAGCCCGACGCGCTGACCGATAAGCCCTTCGTTATACCAATTTTTGTGCGCCCATCCGTCTTTTTGCATCTCCGCACAGTACTGCGGTATTCGGCGCAGCGCGGAAAGAATATAGCACACCGTACCCTCCGCCACCGACTGTGCAAATATCTCGTTGCCGCTGAGCACTTTGATATTTCTGTCATACGCCGAATCGTCGACTATCGGTGCAACAGTGCCGCCGGTGTGAGCGATGACGCGAAGACTCGGCGCGCCGGAAAGCACATCATCTGTAAGCTTCACGTTTCCCCAGCCCGTTATGCAAACGTCAACATCTCCGAGCGCACGGCGCATTTCATTCTCAGTATAGTTTTTTTCGCTTTCGTTGTATACGACATCGCCGAGATCGGCGAGCTTTTCACGAATATCATCGGTAAAAAAGCTGTCGCGCACAGCGCCGTGCGGCATTGAAACAAGAATTTTCATACCGTTTTGTCCCCAATCTTGATTTTGAATGTTATTTTTCCGTTTTGAGTTATTTTTTGCGTGTGGAATGCCGTCGTTCGCCCGCGCGAGCCCTTCATCGACATGATCGCGTCCGGCGCAAACGGCTCGGATGACGATATCGAGGCGCAAACGTCATCGTCCGTGATCACAATATCCCCGCCCATAACGGACGCGGAAAAGTCGGGCGCAAGTGTGAACGCGTGCTCGACCGTGGCGTTTCCTATATCTGAAAATTCATCCGCAACGGTGACGGTGCGTTCGCCGTAGTCAAGGAAAATGACGCGGCGCACCGATGCGCCGTTATTAAGCTCATAGCATTCCGTAAGATCGAGCGAGATATATCCGTGCCCGATTTTTTCAATGCGGCATTTGTTGAATTTCTGCGTCTCCCCGTTTATTATCGGCGAATTGTGCGAATATTTGCCAACCGTGAACTCGCGCTCGTCGCCTTTAACATACTGCTGATACCCGGGATCGGTTATGATAAAGCGCCCCTTTGTCGCAACAACGATCGACCCGCCGTCAAAATGCACGTGCCCGCAGCGCCAGCGCGCTGTCGACGCGGCGCACATAAGCGCGTCCGCGCCCTTTCCGATTTTGATCACCGCCGAGCCCGCGCTTTTGCGGGCGATATCGAGCGAAGAAAACTCTTTGCGCGTGCGGATATCCTTTTCGATCGCTTCAAGAAGCGCCGACGCCATCAGTCTTTCGGCGGGTATCATACAAAACGCTTCGATAAAGTCGTCGCGTTTAAGATCATCTGCAAATCTTATGAGCGAAAGCGCATGAAACTGCATCTCGGGCTCAACGTCGCCGAGCGGTGCCAAAAGGTCGTCGCGCCCCGGAACGGCGGTATCGGCAAAAGATATCAGCGTGTCCGAAATGTCGCTCTCAAACGGGGATATATCCATACCGAATGCTTTGATATATTCTCCCCTTGTGTCGAGCGTAAACGCATCGTATGCCGCCATTTCGGTTATGGGGTCGTTGAGGTTTCTGCTTCCGCGGAGGACGTCATTCATTTCCTCGGCGACGCGTTCTATTTCTTCGCGTCTCGGATGCGAAATTTCCGTCGCCAAAGCCAGCGCGGAAAATACAAGAATGACCCATATATTGTGAATAAAATTCACCGTGTCGGAACGGTCGCGCATTGAGAATTTCTCAAACCACGGAAAGAAATGTTTATCCAGAAAATCCTTTGACTTTTCTTTGAAATCCGCCTCGGTCTTTTTGTCGAAAACGCCTCTGTGGATATACCTGAAAAGGCACATCGCAAAGTGTGCCGTTCCGAGATATGCCTCATATCCTATCGAATATTTATCCCAATCGAGCGCGGCTTCGAGCTCCGCTTGAAGCAGACTCCGAGCCTCATCGTCGTTGTATAAAACGATAGCGGCAAGGAATATGTCCCATCTTTCACGCAGTTCCCACATGAGCCATATGTCCCACGGATATGGGTTTATGTTTTCGTAAGATATCGGAACGATCTTATCCCAACCTTTTTTTACGGGAAGGGGAAAAATGACGCACTTGTATATTCTGTAATAATACACAGAAAGCTCGGAGCGTCTCTTTTCTATGTCTATTCTTTTTTTCAGCTCCGTCTCCCATTCTTTTTTTCCCA
>CAJONA010000187.1 GCA_905235755.1 uncultured Clostridia bacterium | reverse complement strand
GAGCTGTCGATGAAAAATCCCGTTGCGATAATCGAAAACGACTGCCTTATAGCGGCGGCGCTCGGCGCGGGCGTCGTGAAAATAAGCGACGGCGAAGTTGAAGAAATAAAAACCGCTTTCGGTTTGAAATAAAAAGCAATAATCATTTTGGGAGGAACAAAAAAATGGACTCACGGTACTTTGGAGAACTCGGCATCATAGGCACAAAAGGAACGGACGATTTTATCGGGCGCGTCGACTGGTATCTCAAACAGTGGAGGGCTGACGACGGCAAGGAAACGTACATCATGCAGGCCGACTGTCCGCGATTCGGAAACGGCGAGGGCAAGGGGATAATCCGCGAAACGTGCCGCGGCCGCGATATATTTATCTTCACCGACATTTTCAATTACGGCGTTACATACAAAATGTACGGTATGACCGTACCGATGAGCCCGGACGATCACTATCAGGATTTAAAGCGTCTGATCAGCGCCGCAGGCGGAAAGGGCAAGCGTTTATCCGTCATTATGCCTATGCTTTACGAGGGAAGACAGGACAGACGCAGCGCACGCGAGTCGCTTGACTGCGCCGAGGCTCTCCAGGAGCTTGCAAACAGCGGAGTCGAGAACATAATCACGTTCGACGCGCACGACAAGCGCGTTCAGAACGCCATCCCCGAAAGCGGCTTTGACGACGTAAGAACGTCGTACCAAATGCTCAAAGCCCTTGTGCGCGAGTATCCGGATATAAAGTTTGACGCAGATAAAACAATGATAATCACCCCCGACGAGGGCGGAACGAAGCGCGCCATGTACTATTCCTCCGTGCTTGGCGTAAACCTCGGTATGTTCTACAAACGCCGCAATTATTCCGTCATCATCGACGGGCGCAACCCCATAGAAGCGCACGAGTTCCTCGGCCAGAGCGTCGAGGGCAGGGACGTGATCATCGTAGACGATATGATTTCGTCGGGCGAGTCCGCCATCGACGTAGCGACTGAGCTTAAAAAGCGCGGCGCGGCAAGGATATTTATGTTTGCGACGTTCGGACTTTTCTGCAACGGCTGCGAAAATTTCGACCGGGCATATGAAGATGGGATAATCAACCGCATCTTCACGACAAACCTCAACTACCGCACCGACGAGATAAAGAACAAGCCGTGGTACGCCGAGGTAAATATGTGCAAGTACGTCGCGTACCTCATCGACGCGATAAACAAGGAGCAATCGATATCCGACCTGCTCGACCCCGTCAAGAGAATACACGCTCTTGTCGACAGAGTCAGAGGCAAATAAAAAATAACCGAGGCCGAAAAAGCCTCGGTATTTTTCGAAAGTTTTATTTTTCCGTAGAGTTCAGCATTCTTTGGCGCAGCTTCAAAATATCGTCGACGGCTATCTCGACGCTCGCCGAGCGCTCGGCGGGTATCGAAAAAACCTCGCTGTCGCCGAGCGTGAACACGAGGCGCGAAAAGCGCGCCGTTTCGGATGTGTTTCCGTAGGCGATGAGGTGATCGTCGTCCGCAAAATGCGCGCCGTCAAAATCGGAAAACGGAAGCTCTTTTATCTGCTCCGTCTTTATCTTGTTTTGATCTGTGAGCGAGAAGCGATCGGTGACGGCGCAGATCCCGAGTTTTGTGAAGATAAGCGTCGTATATGCGCACTCCGACGTGCGCCAGTGGCAGTCTTCGCCGCGCCGCACATACGGATTTGCCGCGTCGTATTCAAATCCCGAAACGAGCATCGGCGGGAGGTTTTCCACCACTTTCGAACGAAGCCCGGTCGTGTCAAGCGCCTTGTCGACGGCGCCATCCGTCGCTCTCGATATTGCGGAGAGGATCTCTTTGTCATCGGCTCTGCCTGCCGACGGCGCCCAACCTACGACGCCGCCGAGTATGGCGAAGAAAACGCCCGTCGGCATCACAAAGAAGTTGTACGTCGTGTATCCGAGAAAGAACATCGCCGCGCCGAGCGCAACGAGCCCGATACCGACGTATCTGAACCAAAACGTCCGCGCGAGAAAATATTTTCTGTATCTTTTGTAATCCATCAATGTTATCTCCTTTAAAATTCTTCTGAAAACGCTTTCATAATAATAGTGTCGAAAAGCCGCGTTTGGTTTGGTGCTTTTTGCACGATCACGTAAATATTTTATCATTTTGCCTATGTGCAGTCAATAACCGTGTGGTTTAGCGGCAGACAACGTCGGGTTGAATTTGATCGTTTATATTACGGAAAGGGAAAAAATGAAAAACACAAAAAACAACAAAAAGCAGATCGCCGTGCGCTGCGAGGATTGCGAACATTACGACTGCGACGAAAACGGCGAATATTTTTGCACGGCGGAGCTCGACGAGGATGAGGCGGCTTCGTTTCGCCTTTCGGGCGTGAAGGGCTGCCCGTATTTCAAATTTTATGACGAGTATAAGAGCGTGCAGAAGCAAAACTGACGGTGCGCGGCGTTTCTCGCGCGCACGTTCTCTCGCGCCGTGCGCGCGCCCGCATTTTCTCGCGCCGTGCGGCGCAGGGAGATGTTCTTTTCTTGTGCGCAACAAGAAAAGAACGAAAAGAAATGCGCAAGCGTGCCGCTTGAGCGCAAAGAGCCGCAGATAAAGAAAAAAGTTTACGTTGTTTTGCTCCCCGACTAAAACGTCGCCGCACGGCGGCTTTGGTTTTTATATTTTGCAACAGCAAAATCGACCATCGGAAAACGGCAAAGATCCGTCGAGTTCAAGCCGGAAGTGGTGCGGGCGGCAACGCAGGGCCGCCCAAAAGGTGTCATTCCGAGGAATGAGGGCGCAGCCCAAATGACGTGGGAATCTCTTATTTGAGGCACTCGAGATTGCCACGTCGCTTTGCTCCTCGCAATGACAGAAATGGGGGGTACCTTTTCGCGTGCCGCATAAGATAAAATTTTGCCGTTATCGGCACGCGATGCGTGCGAGATAAGAGAGTCTGTACAAAATATATCTGCCGGAGAGCCGCGTTGTTCGCACTATGTCGCGTGCTTACGGCTTGATGAGCAATTGATTTCGGCGATATGTCGACC
>CAJONA010000186.1 GCA_905235755.1 uncultured Clostridia bacterium | reverse complement strand
ATAGATATGACGGACGTCGGCGCGCCCGTATACGTCACCGTCGGCGCACGCAACCGCCTGCCGCGCGGAACAGACACGGTGAGAAAGAGCCGTATCGACGGCGTGCTGTTCAAAGATATCCGCTTTGAAAACGCCTATCCGTTCAGCTATACCAAAGATATACGCGAGGTCATCGCGTGCGGGCAGAGCGACGATCAGCGGCTTGACAACGTGACGTTTGAAAATTGCTTCTTCGCGCTTCCGGGCGGCTTTGACACCGTGCCGGGTAAGCCTGCGCCAATCGACGCGAAGTATCCCGAATACGACAGACACGGCCTTTCGGCAGGGTATGCGTTCACAGTCAGATACGCCAAAAATTTCACCGTCAAAGACTGCAAGATCGTCCTCGAAAAACCCGACGTGCGTCCCATGGCTGCATATTTTGACACGATATAACGCAAAAAGCCTTCCTCGCGGAAGGCTTTTATGAATTTTTCAAGAAATTACCCAATCAAGCACCTTTGTGTTGCACTTTACTATCGAAAGGCGGTGAAAACGGTGGACACGAAAATACTTGAAAAATACGTCGATAAGGTTTACGCATATTCGATCAGACGCACTTTTTCGGACGACGAGGCGGCCGACTTGTCGCAGGAAATTGTGCTGTGTGCGCTGAAAAATCTTTCAAAACTGCGCGACGACGATAAATTTGAGCCGTGGCTGTGGGGACTTGCGGAAAACGTTACAAAATCGTTTTCGCGCCGTCGCGGACGCGAACGCGCGACATTTTTCTACGATATGCCGGATATTCCGACCGACGATGCGCCGGACGATGACATTATGGCGGAATACGGTGTTCTGCGCGAAAAGGTAGCGTATCTTTCAAAAATATACCGCGAGGTAACCGTTCTTTACTATTTTGACGGCCTTTCGACAAAGCAGATCGCCGCCCGCTTAAATGTCCCGGAGGGCACCATCACATGGCGGCTGAGTGAGGCGCGGCGAAAAATAAAAAAGGAGTTTGATGATATGGAACAAAGCGCACTTAAACCCAAAAAGCTCGGACTTGATATATACGGAAACGGAAATTTTGACGGACGCTCCCGCCCGTTTCCGACGGCATTCATAAACGACGCTCTGTCGCAAAACATACTTTTGTATTGCTATGACGAGCCGCACTCTATAGAGGAAATCGCAAAATACAGCGGCGTGCCCGCGTATTACGTCGAGGACAGGGTAAACAATCTTGTGCGGAGAAACGCCATGGTCGAGGAGTCAAAGGGAAAATACCTCACCGATTTTTTGATATTTGATGACAGTTACGGCGTTTTCTGCGCTGAAAACGCGGAAAAGACGATGCGTCCCATCTCCGACGAGCTCGGCGAGGTGCTGAAAAGCATCGCAAAAGAGGCGTTTGAGCTCGACCACTACAAAGGAACAAAAAGCGAGAGCGACCTGTTTTATCTTTACGCCGTGCTTGCATTAAATCACGTGAAGAAAAACAATGCTGAAAAATACGACGGCTTTCGCTGGAATTATCTCGGAAGCATCGAGAGCAGAGCGCACGAGCGGATAGGAATTTGCACAAATCTGAGCGCGCACAACGGCGAGCACGGAACGTACAGTCACGCCGTATATTCCCGATTCGCGGGCATAAAGTGGCACAGAATGATGTATGATTACTATATCGACGCGTGTGCTGACATATTGAAAACGGGCGCGCCGAGGCACAAGCCGTCGGCGGCGGACGCTATCGAGGAAGGGTATATCATTCGCTCATGCGACGGCTCGCTCAAAGTGACTTCACCCGCGTTTACGTCCGCTCAAAAAGCGGAATTTGACGCAATAGTCGACAAAAATTTCGAGCCGATACTTGATAAATACAACTCGCTGACGCAAAAATTCGTCGACGGATACAAAAAAGTATTTCCGAAAAGATTTGCCGACGAGGCGGAAAGATTTACGTCGGATGTTTCGCTCGGCATAACTGCCGTTGAGCGGATGGCTCAGACCGGCGCGGTGCCGCCTCCGTCAAAAGACTATGTTTGCGATGTCTTGTTAGAACAATAAACACAAATGGCACCGTGAAAAACAGCGCGGTGCCTTTTTTTAATTTTCAATTTTGAATTTTTCGTAAAATTTCGGATTATATATTGCATTTGAATCGATATTCGATTAAAATATATAATATCAATTTAAGGAAGGAGTACGGCATTGGACAACAACAACGCTCCGAAGAAAAAGAAAACGACGTCGATATTTTTCCGCAGTCTCATGCGCGACGGAAAGGGCGTCGACAAAGACGACGTCATAAAGATCGACGAATACAACGCCAAAAACTTTTTTAAGCTCTACGGCCGCAGAATAAGAGAGATAATTCGCATCAATTGGCTTTATATCTTCGGAAACTTCCCGATTTTCGCGCTCCTTTTGGCGATATCGGGCAATTTCAGCCACGCCGCCGTCGCGCCGTCGAGCCAGTTCTTCCCCGTTTTCTACGGAATGACGACGATAAGCGGCGAAACATCCGTCATCGCGCCGATGCTCGGAGTGCACTCCGTCATGGGAACGACGACGATATATTCGTGGATAGATTACGTCCTGATCGGAATATCGGCTCTGACGCTGATAACGTTCGGGCTTGTGAACACGGGCTGCGCGTACCTCATGCGAAATCTCGTGCGCGGCGAGCATCTGTTTTTGTGGCAGGATTTCAAATCGGCGATAAAGCAGAATTTCCGTCAGGGACTCATAATCGGCATCATCGACGCAGTCGTGCTGTTCTTTTGCGGATATTCGATCTCGTTCTATCTCGCAAACTACTCGACGTATTTTATAATGTTCTACGGCGCTCTGCTGATGACGGCGATATACATTTTCGCGCGGTATTATATGTATACGATACTTGTAACGTTTGACCTGAGTATATTTAAGATATTCAAGAACTCGTTAATATTTGCGATGATATCGCTCGGAAAGAATTTCCTTGCACTGCTCATAATTGCACTGCTGATATTCATCACGTTTATGCTGTCGGCGCTGTTTATTCCCCTTGGGATCATAATACTGCTTATGCTGCTTGTCTCGACGTGCGTATATGTAAGAACGTACTTCGCGTTCCCGAAGATAAAAAAAGTCATGATAGATCCGTACTATCCGAACTACGGAAAAGAAAACTCGGAGGATTGAGTATGAAGATAACGCGTGAAATGGGCTTGCCCATCGCCGATACGACGATAACCGAAGGAGATCCGGTTTTTCTCGACACAAAAAAAGCGCCTTTCACGCTGCACGGCTTCTGCGAGCCGTTCAGAAGAGTGCCTGCGGACGTCGCCGCCGCCACAAGCAAAGACGTCGAGCGCAAAGCACCCATGGGCGCGGGCGGCAGAGTGCGTTTCAAGACGGATTCGGACTATATTGTCGTACACGCAAAGCTCGGCTACAACGAAATGGCTCTTTTGATGTCCGAACTCACCTGCAAAAGCTTTGACATTTATTTTTACGATAACGGCGAGCAGAAATTCGCCGGTGCGTTCGTTCCGTCGCAATGGCAAAGGCGTTCGCAAAAGAGATCACGAAATATATAAAATGAAAAAATCGCCCTCGCGGGCGATTTTTTCGTGCGATTTTTCGCCCACGAATAACGGGACGATGCGGCTGCGCTGTAACTTCATTTCCGGCGCAAATATATTATGATCGGCGCCCGCAGGCGCCGTTAAGGTGTCGCCGCAAGCGGCGACGGAATGACGGGGCGAAAGCAAGTTTGTGTCGGAAGATATGTCTGTGCAGACACAGTAAAAAGTGCGCTGACGGAATTTACGCACTCTCATCGCTGTCTCGCGTGCCGCTTTTCTCGCGCGCCGCGTTTTTCTACCGCGCGACAGCGCGAAAGGCTCTATGTTCTTTTCTTTATCTGAAAGAAAAGAACGAAAAGAAGCAGACAAGCGTGCCGCTTGAGCGCTGTTATTTGCAGATAAAACCGAGAGAATACATCGTTTGCCCCCGATTAAAACGTCGTCGCACCGCTCCTTTGGTTTTTCGATTTTGCAACAGCAAAATCGACCATCGGAAATGGGCAAAGATCCGTCGAGTTC
>CAJONA010000185.1 GCA_905235755.1 uncultured Clostridia bacterium | reverse complement strand
ATTACGGCTGCCGCGGCTGGGTGGCACATTCAAACTCGGACATCTGGGCGTATACGACGACGTGCGGCCCCGTGAACGAACGGCGCGGCTGCTCGCGCTACGCGACGTGGCAAGGCGGATCGGGCTGGCTGTGCCGACATCTTTGGGAACACTACGAATATACGCGCGACGTCGCCTTTCTGAAAGAATATTATCCGATAATGCTGGGCGCGGCGCGGTTCTATCTCGATTTTATGTATGAGGACGCAGACGGTCATCTCGTTACGTGCCCGTCGCTTTCCCCCGAGAACATCTACCGTCTTGAAAGCGGCGAGATCGCCGCCGCCGACGTCATGCCGACGATGGATAAATTCATCATATCGGAGCTTTTTGAAAACTGCATCGCCGCCGCCGATGTTCTCGGCGAGCGCGGAGGGATCGTCGACGAGATACGCGCCGCCCTGCCGAAGATAGAGGGAATAAAGATAAACAAAAACGGCACGCTCGCCGAATGGAGTAAGGACTTCACCGAGGCGGAGCCGGATCACAGACACGTTTCACATCTGTACGGGCTGTACCCGTCGGACATGATAAACAGCGGCACGCCTTCTCTTCTCTCCGCCGCCGAAAAGACGCTCGACAAACGCGGTTCTCAGGGAACAGGCTGGGGGATAATGTGGAAAACGTGCATGTACGCGCGGCTCGGCAACGCCGAAAAAGCGTACGGAATGTTAAAACTCATATTCAACCGTCTGCCGTTCGACGCGCCGATGGGCAACAGCGGCGGCGGACTTTACGATAGTCTCCTCGCCGCGTGTCCGCCGCTTCAGATCGACGCGAGCTTCGGAGTGATAGCCGCCGTGTGCGAGATGCTTTGCCGTGATAACGGCGAGAGCGTCACGCTTCTCCCCGCGTGCCCGAAAGAATGGTCGGCGGGCGAGATCCGCGGAATGAGGCTAAAAGGAGGCAAAACGCTCGATTTTTCGTGGAAGGACGGCAAAATTTTAAGCGAGAAAATTTATTGAAATAAAAGTGAAAACGAATAAAAGATCATTATGCGAGAATACTGCATAGCGGAGGGTTTTTATGTCGGAAAGAGATAAATATTTGATAAAAAACACGACGCGCGCCGAGCGTGAGGCGTTCGTTCGGAAATCGCTCGGCGACAGCTGCGACGGCTGTTCGAGCTGCGACGGGCTGTCATGCCCCGACGCACTTGAAATGTATATGCCGTATATCGAGGGCAAAAAGGAAATTTTTGAGATAAACCGCGACGTCGTCGGCGGCACGATAAAATAGAAAAAACCGAGACACTGTCTCGGTTTTTTCTATTTTAATGATTCTGCAAACATCTCCGTCGTCGTCGCGCGCCATATTATTATTCTCGGTATCGAGAAAATATCTCCTTTGTCCATGTCGGTCTTGTACGCGAACTTGTAGCCGCATTCTTTTACGGCGCGTATTACGTCGTCGTTATAAGCTCCGTGCGGATACGCAAAGCAAGTGACCTTTTGCCCGCTGACGCGCTCGACGTCCTCTTTTGAGGTTTTCAGTTCTTCGATCATCTCATCGTATGTAAGCGTCGTCATATCCGGGTGATTGACCGTGTGGCTCGCAAACAGCACAAGGCCCGAATCGACCATTTCATGTATCTCGGCGTCGGTCAGATGATTCGGTCTTTCCGACGTTATAAGGAACACCGTCGCCTTTATGCCGTATTTTTTAAGTATCGGGAACGCCTCGGTATACACGTTTTCGTACCCGTCGTCAAACGTCACGGCGACGGTTTTTTCGGTGTATCTGCCGTACTCGTCGGCGAACACCGTCGTGTATCCCGCGTCTTTTAATGCCCGCATCTGATTTTCAAATTCCGTCGGGCTCGTATAAAGCGCGTCGTCGTCGCTGAGGATCGTATCTGAAACGGCGTGATACAGTACGACGCGCGTCAAGAAGTATCTTTCGTCATTTTCCTCGACTGCCGCTCTCGCTTCCGCGTTTGAGACGATAAACAGCGCACCTATCGTTACTACAAGCACGGCAAGCATCAACGCGCCGAGCCGTATACTGCTTTTCATGAAAAACATCACTTTCCTTTCTTATTTGCTTAAATTATACCATAATGTCGCCGACAAGTCAAGAAAAAGAAGCGGCGCGAATAAAAGGAAAATATGGGGTTAAAAATAGAATTATCCGAAAAAGGAGGAGTTTTTATGAAAAAATTATTTGTTTTCTTGCTTGTTCCGATAATGGCAAGCCTGCTCGCGCTTGGCGCGTTCGCCGCCGATATTTCGCCCGCGATAGCCATTTTGCGCTCAAAAATGAGTATGAAAAAGACGTGCGTCGGGCAAAATGCGCTCGTTTTTATGCGGAGCGATTTTGAAGATCTCATCGGCGCGAGCGTAGACGAGATAACGGTCGTGTCGACGCCGGACAGTGCGGCGGGATCGCTCACTCTCAACGGCGAGCCGGTCGAAGCCGGCGACGTGATACGATTTGAAGACGCGCCGACGCTTTTGTTTGCGCCGACCGATGATTTTTGCGGCACGGGCGGCGCGACCGCCGTCTTCGGTATCGGCGGTTATGAATACGACTGCGTCATATATGCGTCGCGTTCGCTCAATTTT
>CAJONA010000184.1 GCA_905235755.1 uncultured Clostridia bacterium | reverse complement strand
GATAAAAAATGCAACGCAAAATCACATCAGCGCACCCACGCTTACGGTTTTGCGCGGGGAGCCAAATCACGGCTCCAACTACGGCGCCCTTTTGCGTGGTTCCGGCGGTTAATTTTGCTGTGCAAAATTAAAAAGCGGAGACGCCGTGCGACGACGCTTTAGACGGGGAGCAAAACAACGTACACTCCCGGCTTTATCTGCACTACACAAGCCCCGCGGCTTTGGAGCGGTCTGCTTCTTTTGGTAGCTTTTCTTGCAGAAGCAAGAAAAGTACACTTGCCTGCGCCGATGCGGCGCGAGAAAAACGCTCCGCGCGGAAAAAACGGCGGCATTCGTGCCGCCGTTTCTATCTAAAAGCATTTTTGCTTTTTCCCCTTTTTGCACTCCTCGATATTGCCGCAACGGTAACACAGCTCGTTGTCGCAGACGCCGTCGCCGTCAAAATACGACAGGATATTGTCAACAGTCGTCTTTGCGATATTGTCCAGTGCCTCCTCGGTCAAAAACGCCTGATGCGAAGTAACGATGACATTCGGCATCGAAATAAGTCTGGCAAGAATGTCGTCGCTGAATATATGTCCCGAGAAATCCTGAAAGAAAATATCCGCTTCTTCCTCGTAAACGTCGAGGCACGCCGCGCCGATCTTCCTCGCCTTTATGCCCGACAGAAGCGCCTCGGCATCGATAAGCGCACCGCGCGACGTGTTGATGACGACTATTCCCTTTTTCATTTTCGCGATCGCTTCGGCGTCGATGATATGGCGCGTCTCGGACGTCAGCGGACAGTGGAGCGAGATGATGTCGCTGCTCCTGAACAGCTCATCGAGCTCTACATATCTGATCTCCGTGTCTTGTCTCGGAAATTTATCATACGCGATGACGTTCATGCCGAAGCCGCGACAGATATCGATGAATATGCTGCCTATCTTGCCCGTGCCGATGACTCCGACGGTCTTTCCGTGAAGATCGAACCCCGTAAGCCCGTTCAGCGAAAAATTAAAATCCTTTGTGCGAATGTACGCCTTGTGTATCCTGCGCACCGACGTCAGAAGAAGCGCCATGGTGTGCTCCGCCACCGAATACGGCGAATATGCCGGCACGTGAACGACGTGAATTTTTCCGTATGCGTGCTCGATATCGACGTTGTTATAGCCCGCCGAGCGAAGCGCGACGAGCTTCACTCCCATGTCGTACAGCTTGTCTATGACAGCGACATTCACCGTGTCGTTGACGAAAACGCATACTGCGTCGCACCCGTCGGCGAGCGACGCGGTGTCTTCATTGAGTTTCGTTTCGTAAAATTTAAAATCGACGCCGTTCTGTCCGCCGTAAAGCTCAAACGCCGGCTTGTCGTACGGCTTTGTGTCAAAAAATGCAACTTTCATATTCATTCCCCCGATCTATTATGTCCGCATAAACATATACAAATACAAAAAAGGCGCCCGTAAGAAGCGGACGCCTTCAATTTATGTTATCCCATTTCCTCGATGTGATAGATGTAATCGAGCGAACGCAGCGCTTCGATTATCTCGGCGTGCGTCTTGTATTTTTTCAATTCCTCACTGCTTATCGAAATGGCAACGGAATACACGCTAAGCCCCGAGTTTGCGTATGCCGTATTGTGCTCGATATCGTCTATCGTCAGCCCGAGTTCGCGTATCGTCGTAACGAAATTTTGCAGATAACTTGCGTCTTTAAGCTCCAAATGAACTTCAAAGTGATTTGAGCGGTTTTTGAGGTATCTCTCAAACTGCGGCAAAAGCGACAGACAGAGCATAAGCGCGGCAAACGTTATCAGCGTTACGGTATACAATCCCGCGCCTATCAAAAGACCGAGCACCACGCACGCCCAAAGCCCGACTGACGTAGTGAGTCCTTTTATCTGGTTGCGGGCGCTGAAAAGTATCGAGTTTACGGTGATTATAGCAGTGCCGACGACGGCAGCCGCGGATACGAGATGAAGCGTCATGCCGTACGTCTTTGCCATAAATATGTCGAGCATCATCGACACCGTTCCCGTAAGACAAACGAGAATAAATGTGCGAAGTCCCGCCGCGTGGCGCTTGCTCGAACGTTCGCAGCCCAAGATCGCCGACAGAAATACCGAGAGGCATATCCTCAAAATTATACTGCCGGTCGTTATATCGACGGACCACACTCCGAGCGCTTCAGCTATAACGTCATTCATGTTTTTTTCTCCTTCCCAAAGCTATATTTCTATTTTTGAATCCTGCCTGCGTCTGCACTTGATACTGCTCCTCCGCCGCTTCGGTGAACGCTTTTTCGTTTTCTTCGTTCGCCAATGCGTGAGGCGGGATCTTTTCCTGAATTTTTTGTATACGTTCTATAAGCAGCTCGAGGTTCGACTTGTTTTCGGTGCTCGTGAGTTCTTCCGCGGGAACGAGATCCTCGAGCTTATTCGAGTACGATCCCGACAGATAAAGCGCGAGCTTCGCGCACGCGGGGCCGATGATCTCATACAGCACGCTCGACGCGAGGATTATCGTTTGGAGCGCTTCGCCCATATCTCCGCCGAGCGTTCTCGCTCCGAGCGCTTCAGCTATAACGTCATTCATGTTTTTTTCTCCTTCCCAAAGCTATATT
>CAJONA010000183.1 GCA_905235755.1 uncultured Clostridia bacterium | reverse complement strand
GCGGTGCGACGACGTTGTAGGGGTTCCCCGACGCGAACTTGAGAGCGTTGGGGGTTCCCGTTTCAGGCGAGGGCAAAATATGTGTGCTTTCGGCTTTATATGCGGCTCCCAAGCGCTCAAGCGGCACGCTTGCGCATTTCTTTTCGTTCTTTTCTTGTTGCGCACAAGAAAAGAACACCGTCCCTCGCGCACGGCGCGAGAAAATGCTTGCGCCCGCGGCGCGAACAATGCGCACGGGCGAGAATGGGCGCGCGCGGCGCGCGAGAAAATGCCGCGCGAAAAAAACGCCGCACGTTTTTTTACAAAACATACTTTAAACGCATTGACAACGGCGTTGAAAATATTATATAATATAAGATGTAATATTGTATAAAAGCAACTTTTTTGAAAAAACAATATTAAAGTGTTAAAAATCGGGAGCAAAATTATGATAAGAAGCATGACTGCCTTTGGCAGAGCGAAGGAAGAACGCGGCGGACGGGACATCACCGTCGAGATAAAGTCGGTGAACAACCGTTATCTCGATTGCAGCGTAAAAGTTCCGCATCTTTTTTCCTATTTTGAAGAAAGAATAAGGGCATATATCTCGTCGCGGCAGATATCGCGCGGCAAGATCGACGTCTTTGTGAAAATAGACGTCACAGAACAGGACGGCGTCGAGATAAAGCTCGATGAAGCGTACACAAAAAGTTATATCGCGGCGCTGAGAACGCTCAGCGAGAAATTCGGCCTTGCGGACGACATCTCGACGATGCGCGTGGCGCAGAACCGCGACATATTTTCATTCAAAAGCGCCGACGAGGACGTCGAGCGCGAATGGGCGAATTTCCTGCCCGTGCTGACAGAAGCCGTCGACGCATTCGTCGCGGCGCGCGAGCGCGAGGGCGCGAACATGAAGGCAGATATCGAGGAAAAGAAGGCGCGCGTTATGGCGCTCGCCGAAAAGATAGGTCCGCTTTCCGAAGCGGACAAGGCCGCAAGCTACGAGCGCATAAAGGCGCGCATACGGCAGATCGCGGGCGAGGTCCCGCTCGACGAAGGACGGCTCATCACCGAGTGCGGTCTTTACGCGGATAAGCTCGCCATAGACGAGGAACTCGTGCGCCTCGCGTCGCACTTTGACGAGTTCGACCGCATACTTAATGCGAACGAGCCCGCAGGGCGCAAACTCGATTTTCTGCTTCAAGAGATAAACAGAGAGACAAATACGATAGGCTCCAAGGCGTCGAACGCCGAGATAGCAAAATACGTCGTCGAGATGAAGAGCGAGCTTGAAAAGATACGCGAGCAGATACAGAACATAGAATAAATCGGAGGACAGAGATGAAATTTATCAACATCGGATACGGCAATATGGTCGCCGACAACCGCGTGATAAGCGTGGTAAGTCCCGACTCCGCGCCGATAAAACGCCTTGTTCAGGACGCAAAGGAGGCGGGGCGCGTCATCGACGTCTCGTGCGGCCGCCGCACACGCGCGGTGATAATAACGGACAGCGATCACGTCATATTGTCGGCGCTCCAAACCGAAACGATCGCGGGCAGGCTCGACGGTCTGCAGGACGACGGAGAGGACGAGGAATGAAAAAAGGACTTTTGATAATAGTCTCCGGCCCGTCGGGCGCGGGCAAAGGAACGGTGCTTAAACACATACTGGCGGATACGGATCATTTTTACTATTCGGTGTCGGCGACGACGCGCCCGATGCGCCCCGGGGACGTCGACGGCGTGAGCTATCATTTCATCAGCCGCGAGGAATTTGAAAAAAAGATCGCGCGCGACGAGATGCTCGAATACGCCGAATACGTCGGAAATCTGTACGGCACGCCGCTCGCGCCGATAGAAAAAAATCTCAGCGAGGGCAAGCACGTAATTTTGGAGATAGAGACGCAGGGCGCGCTCAAAGTGATGGAAAAGCGCCCCGACGCCGTCTCGATAATGATCGTGCCGCCCGACGCAAAGACGCTTTTAAAAAGGCTTACGGATCGTGAAACGGAAAGCGCCGAGACGATACAAAAACGTATGGAGCAGGCGAAATTCGAGCTTTCCCATTTTTACGATTACGACTACGTCGTGATAAACCGCGACGATGCCGACGACGTCGCCGCGGCGGATATTTTAAACATCGTCGACGCGGAAATGAAGAAGACGTCCCGCAACGGCGAAATAAAAGACAATTATTTTACCTGATATATCAAAGGAGAAAAACATTATGATGATCAAACCTTCCATCGAACAGCTTACAAAAGGAGAGATAAACCGCTATGCGCTCGTTATCGCAACGGCAAAATGCGCGCGCATCGTCACGGACGAATACGTCGAGCAGCGCGAAAAAGCCGACAGACTTATCGCAAACAAGCAAACGGATAAGCCGCTCTCCGCGCTGATAGACAGCGATCTGAGGAACAACAAAGCGGTGGAAAACGCAGTGCAGCGCCTTTACAACGGCGAATACAAAATCGTAAAAGACTGATATGACATCGGTCAAAAGCGTCGGCGTGCATATACTCGACGCGCCGTATCATATTGACAGAGAATACACATACTCAAAAGACCTTTCGAAAACAGAAAGTGACCTTGCTTCTGTCAGAAACGATATGAACAAGTACAACCAATTTGTTCAGAAAAATCTTTCGAAGGATAA
>CAJONA010000182.1 GCA_905235755.1 uncultured Clostridia bacterium | reverse complement strand
GATATAAAGGATTCAAAAAAATAAGATCGCTGTTTATAAAACAGGCTGAAAAAGAAGATAATAACGACAAAGGAGAACAAAAATGAACGAAATGCCTTTGAAACAAATAATCGACGCCGCTTTATCAAAAATCGGCAGCGTTGCCGACGCGGCGGAAGCGGCAAAGACGCTTTGCTCGCTCGGGGCGAAGAATGTTATGATCTCGGTCGGCGAGTTCGGTGCGGTCATGGCGGCCGACGGGGAAGTGCTGTATGCCGCCGCGCCGAATATAGACGTGCTGTCGACGGTAGGTGCGGGAGACGCCGCGGTGGCCGGCGCTGTCAGCGCGGCGCTTGACGGCGAGGACAGACAAACGGCGCTTCGACGCGCCGTGGCGTTCGGGAGCGCGGCGTGTGTGAGCAGCGGGACAAAGCCTCCCGACAAAAGAGACATAGACAAAATATACAAGTGTATAAAAATATCGAAAATTTGAAATATCCCGATGATCACCGAAAAATCAGCGCTGAAAAAAGCGCTGATTTTTTTTGCGAAAACCGTTGACAAAACGAAAAAACAGATTATAATAATAGTTGAACAATTATTCAATCGTTTGTAACGACGATCCGCGAGGTGAAGAATGAAAGAACTGCCGAAGTGTGAAGAATATTGCCCGAACTGCGAAACAGTCGAAAAGATAAAGGCGGCGCTGCCCGACGAGGACGATCTGTACGATCTTGCCGACCTGCTCCGCATATTCGGCGACAGCACGAGAGTGAGGATATTGTACGTCCTTTTTGACGGAGAAGTTTGCGTATGCGACATAGCCGATGCGCTCGGAATGACGCTGTCGGCGATATCGCATCAGCTGCGAATACTTAAAAGCGCGAGGCTGATAAAATTCCGCCGCGACGGGAAAACGGTCTATTACTCTCTCGCCGACGATCACGTCAAGACGATACTCGGAATGGGCATGGAACATATTAAGGAGAAAAAACAATGAGAAAAACATTTGCTCTTGAAGATCTCGATTGCGCGGCGTGCGCCGCGAAAATGGAGGACGCCGTATCAAAAATAGACGGCGTGAAATTTGTCAGCGTCAGCTTTATCACGCAGAAAATGATAATCGAAGCCGACGACGAAAACTTTGACGCTATAATGAAAAAAGCGGTGAAGGCTTGCAAAAAGATAGAGCCTGACTGCCGCATCATCATGTGAGGGAATATGACAAGAAAACAAAAAAAAGAGCTGTGGCTCATAATCATAGCGGCCGTAGCGCTGGCGGCGGCATATGCGGCGGATAGGCTCATCAAAGATCTTCCGACGCTCGTCGCGCTCGCGTTTTACCTTGTTCCGTATTTTATCGTGGGATTCGACGTCTTGCGTCATTCCGTTATAAATATCGCGCACGGCAACGTATTTGACGAGAACTTTCTTATGTCGATAGCTACAATAGGCGCGTTCGCCGTCGGCGAATATCCGGAGGCGGTATTCGTTATGCTGTTCTACCAGGTCGGCGAACTGTTTTCAAATATCGCCGTCGGAAAGAGTCGCCGCTCCATATCTGCGCTGATGGACATCCGTCCCGACACCGCATGCGTTTTGCGTGATGGCGAGGAAATGATCGTTTCGCCCGATGAGGTAGAGGTCGGAGAAATAACGGTGGTGCGCCCTGGGGAGAAGATAGCTATCGACGGCGTTATCGTCGAGGGCGCGAGCACGCTCGACACATCGTCGCTGACGGGCGAGAGCGTGCCGAGAAGCGTCGGCGTCGGGGACGAAGTCCTCGGTGGGTGCATAAACACGTCGGCGCTGATAAAAGTCCAAACGTCAAAGCCGTTCGGCGTATCAAGCGTCGCAAAGATACTTGAACTTGTCGAAAACGCGAGTACAAAAAAGGCGAAGACAGAGAAGTTCATCACGAGATTTGCCAAGATATACACGCCTGTCGTCGTGTCTCTCGCGGTGTTGCTTGCACTCATACCGTCGCTTATCACGTCGGCATGGAGCGAGTGGATACACCGTGCGCTCATCTTCCTTGTCGTATCGTGCCCGTGTGCGCTCGTGATATCGGTGCCGCTCGCGTATTTTGCGGGGATCGGCGGAGCGTCTGCAAGAGGGATACTCATCAAGGGTTCGGATTATATCGAGTCTCTTTCCGATGTGGGAACTGTTATTTTTGATAAGACGGGAACGCTGACAAAAGGGAAGTTTTACGTCGACAAGATCGTGCCGCACGGCGTGGACGAAAAGGCGCTCCTTTCGCTTGCGGCGTCGGCAGAAAGATACAGCACGCATCCGATAGCCGTTTCGATATGCGAGGCTTGCAATGAGGCGTCGGCGGCGTCTGAGGTGAAAGAGATCTCCGGCGAGGGCATCGAGGCCGTGGTGGACGGCAAAAACGTCGCCGTCGGCAATTTAAAGCTGATGAAGCGGCACAGCGTCGTTTGCGACGACGTCGGCGACGGCAATACTGCTGTCTTCGTTGCGGCGGACGGCGAATATCTCGGATACATCGCCGTAAAAGACGAACCGAAATCCGATTCGGCAAACGCCGTCGGCGACCTTGCGCAAATGGGTGTGAAGTCGGTGATGCTCAGCGGCGACAAGAAAAACGCAGTTGAAAGCGTTGCGCGGGATATCGGGATCGACGAGGCGTATTCTGAGCTTTTGC
>CAJONA010000181.1 GCA_905235755.1 uncultured Clostridia bacterium | reverse complement strand
GTCTGCGTTTTCTCGCGCGCCGCATGTATTTCTCGCGCCGCATCGGCGCAGGGAGATGTACTTTTCTTGCTTCTGCAAGAAAAGATACCAAAAGAAGCAGACAAGCGTGCCGCTTGAGCGCCTGTGAAGTGCAGATAAAGCCGCAAATGCACGACATTTTGCTCCCCGTCTAAAGCGTCGCCGCACGGCGTCTCCGCTTTTTAATTTTGCGCAGCAAAATTAACCGCCGGAACCACGCAAAAGGGCGTTGCAACTAAAACCGTAGCTTCAAACGCGTGCCGTATAAGATAAAATTTTAACATTATCGGCACGCGATGCGTGCAAGATGAGAGAAGCTGTACAAAATATATCTGCCGGAGAGCCGCATTGTTCGCACTATGCAAATGCATTTCGGCTCGATGACCAATTGACCTCGGCGATATGTCGACCTGTCGAAGCTTGCGAGACAGCAGCGACACAAAATCGCCGAATATCTGCAAACCGCCAAGCGTTCTTTTTCGTACTTTTTCTTTCGCGCTGAAAGAAAAAGTACATAGTCTTCCGCGACGCGCGGAGAGATCGCGGCGCGAGAAAACCCCATCGCGCTGAAAGAAAAAGTACGCGTCACGCGACGATAATATTGACACGCCGCACGTTTTGTTATATAATAATACGGAAAAAATATATAAAAAGGAAATTCAAAAATGGCAAAACTTACTCAACTCAAAAATAAGATCGGCGTAGCCGGTCCTGTCGTCACCATAGTCATGGACGGCGTTGGAATAGGCTCGCATACGGAGGGCGACGCCGTATGGAAGGCATACACGCCGACGCTCGATATGCTGATGCAAAAATATCCGTGCGTAAAACTGAAAGCGCACGGCACCGCCGTCGGGCTTCCGTCCGACGACGATATGGGCAACTCCGAAGTCGGCCATAACGCGCTCGGCTCGGGGCAGATATTCTCGCAGGGCGCAAAACTTGTGTCGGAATCTATATCATCCGGCGAGATGTTCAATGGCGCGGCGTGGAAAGACGTCGTTGAAAACGTCAGGAGCAACGGTTCGACGCTCCACTTTCTCGGGCTGTTCTCGGACGGCAACGTGCACTCGCACATCGATCATCTGAAAGCGATGGTCGAGCGCGCAAAAACCGAAGGGGTTAAAAAAGTGCGTATCCATATCCTGCTCGACGGCAGAGACGTTGGCGAAACGTCGGCGCTCGACTACGTTCGTCCGTTCGAAGAGTTCCTCGACTCGCTCCGCTCCCCCGATTTCGACGTTATGATAGCGTCGGGCGGCGGCAGGATGAAAATAACGATGGACAGATACGAAGCAAACTGGAAAATGGTCGAGGACGGCTGGCACACGCACGTGCTCGGCGAGGGCAGACAATTTTCCTCGGCGGAAGAAGCGATCACGACGTACCGCAGCGAGCTCGGCGTGATAGATCAGGATCTCCCCGCGTTCGTGATAGCGCGCGGCGGCGTTCCCGTCGGCACGATAGATGACGGCGACAGCGTTGTGTTCTTCAACTTCCGCGGCGACCGCGCGATAGAAATATCAAAGACGTTTGAAGGCGACGCGACTTTTGACAAATTCGACCGCGTTCGCGTGCCGAAAGTGGTCTACGCCGGAATGCTCGAATACGACGGCGATCTGCACGTTCCGTCGCGCTATCTCGTGTCTCCGCCGTGCATCACGAACACGATGGGCGAGTACCTCGCCGGAACAGGCGTGAAGCAGTTCGCCATCTCCGAAACGCAGAAATACGGCCACGTAACGTATTTCTGGAACGGCAACAAAAGCGGCAAATTCGACGACAAGACGGAAACTTACGAGGAGATCCCGTCCGATGTCGTCCCGTTCGAGCAGCGCCCGTGGATGAAGTGCGCGCTGATCGCCGACAGACTTATCGAAGTCATAAAGTCGGGCGAATATGAATATATCCGCGCCAACTTCCCCAACGGCGATATGGTGGGACATACGGGCAATTACGAAGCGACGATATGCTCCATGGAGGCGCTCGATCTTCAGCTCGCGCGCATAATCGCCGCCGTCGATGAGGCAAAAGGCGTGGCGATCATCACCGCCGATCACGGCAACGCGGACGAGATGTTCGAGTACGACAAGAAAAAAGGCGCGATCAAGACGAACGCCGACGGCTCGCCCAAGGCAAAGACGAGCCACACTCTTAACCCCGTGCCGTGCATCGTCTACGACAACTGCTACAGCGATAAATACACTGTAAAGACGGGCGATTTCGGGCTTGCGAACCTCGCCGCAACGACGGTGGAGTTTCTCGGTTACGAACCCCCGAAAATGTGGAAAGAGCCGATAATATCTCTAAAATGACAAAACGCGACGCAAAACTCACAATATCCTCACGCATCGAGCGCGACGACGAGATCGAAAAGATAGTTTTTGCCGTCGACGGCACAATCGAAGACGACGGAGAGCGCATAACGATAAAATACACCGAGCCCGACGACGACGGCGCGAAGCCGACAAAGACGGAGATCTCTTTTGAAAAATCGCGGCGCGGCGAGATAACGCTGACGCGGCGCGACGGCGTGAACTCGCTGATGCTTTTCAAGGTCGGCACTCGCTACACATGGCAGTATGACGTCGGCTTTATGTCGATGACGTTCTGCACGAGCACGCTCGAGCTTTCCAATACCGTCGAATACGACGGCGGCGAGTTTAACGTATATTACGTCATCGAAAACTATGGCGTCGAGCTGCAACGGGTGCGCTT
>CAJONA010000180.1 GCA_905235755.1 uncultured Clostridia bacterium | reverse complement strand
GATAAGCGAAAGTCCGTGCGCACCCGTCTTAAACGACCTTTCAAGTCCGCGCATAGCGTGAACGAACACGGTGTCGCTTTTTTCGGAGAACGGCGCCGCTTCGTAACGCTCGTACTCGACGTCGCTGAGCGCAGGCGATTTGAGATACGGCGTTTCGACGCCGAGAATGTCCGTGTCGCCCGTTTTCAAAACGTATTCGCACAGCGCGTACGCGAGCCACACGCTGTCGTCGGAGCAGCGCGAACGTATGCCCGCGTGCGGATATCCGAAGCTATGCCACCAATGCATGACGGAACCGTCCGTATACTGATGCGACGCGGCGCGGAGCAAATGCTCGCGCACCAAATGCGGCGCGTACGGTATAAGCGAAATAACGTCTTGCAGCTGGTCGCGGAAGCCGTACGCTCCGCCCACCTGATAAAATCCCGCGCGCGCGAAAAGGCGGGACTTCTCCGTCTGATAAGGAAGCCAGAAATTGACGGAGTTGTCGAGCTCCGCCGCAAACGTCCCGACGCGCGGCGTGACGACGCCGAGCGTGCTGCGCGGCACTTTTTCGATTTGCGGTATAAGCTCGCCGAAAATATATTTTTCAGCCTCGTCGGTCTGCACGGCGGCGAGCAAAAACGTGCCGACGTGTTCCCTTTTCTCCCTGACGGTATCGCAAACGGCACATATCTCACCGCCGCCGAAGATCTTTCCCGACGAGCGGAGCGCCGCTTCGTCGGTGAATATGCGCGATCTTCCGCCGCAAAGCGCGAGCAATCCGCGAACGGCGCGCCGCCCCGCGACATAAACGGGCGAAAACATCACCGCTCCGCGCGCTTCGTCGGCGCTTATCGCGTTGCCGTTTATAGCGGTGCCGCTTCCGAGGCACGGCTCGACGCGATAAATGACGTCGGCATATATCGGCTCGCGGGCCGAGAGCTTCACCTTAACCCGCTTGGCGGGAAAATGATCACATATGTCGACAAAAACAGTATAATCGACGTCTCCCGCGGCGCCGATATACTCCGCCGTTCCGTCGCCGAAATGCGCGTATTTTGCGCACGCGACGGCGTCATAGTCGTCAAACTCCGCGCCCTCCTCGCTCTTGTAGATGCGAAGTATCAGCTTTTCGCCGTCGTCCTCGGTCATGTTATCGGCGGTGTGCGGCGTTATCTTTCCGAGCGCCGCATTTGAAAAGAACGTAAATCCGAGCGAGTTCTCGCTGAGCACAGTTCCGAAACGGCGCGACGAAATAACGTGCGCCCATGGAGGTGCCGCGCCGTTCTTGACGACGGTAAATCCGTCGTCATGCAGTATTCCGCGTCCGACCGCCGTGCCTTTTCCGTACTCGGGCGGCAGCGCTGCGGTGCATATATCCTTTTTCGCGCCTTTTTTCAGCTGATTTTCGACCAATCTCGGAATGTTGACGTAATACTTGTCCCCCGCGCTGAAAATATTCGGCATCGAAAGGTCGAAATGCTCGGTAGCGCATTCGCACAACACGAAGCGTTCGCCCTCCGAACACACGGCGCCGTCGAGCATAAATATTCCGCCGTTGCACCCGACAAAACCGCTGAGCCCGACGGCGTCCACCGCTTTTTTTATCCTGCCGAGAACAGACGAGTTGTATTTATCATTATCAAAATATATCAAAACGAGATCGTATCTGAGTCCGCGGATGCACGAGTACTTGAACAGACGCAAAAGTTCGTACAGCCGCGTGAGTTCCTCGTCCGTGCCGCTCTGAATGAGCGCGCTGACGATATTCATATCGCCGGAGATGCCGTGCCGCCATAAGCTTTGCTGATACACAGGCTTTTTGGAAAGCGCCGACGCAAGCCCCGATCGGCCGCCGCGCCTGTCGGCAGGCCCGAACATTATTCTGCCAAGGAGCAGGCGTTCCAGCTCGGCGATATATTCGTCCGCGCCGGACGAGGCGCGTTGAAGCTTGCTTATCTTGCCTGTCTGCGCAAAGTTGTTTTTCTGCGAAAGCAGGTACAGCAGGTCGTCGCAGTTGCGGGAATATCCGATTTTGAACGATACGGTCTTGTTTTTAATACCTGCGCGGACGCGCACGGAGCAGGCGGGTATTATATCGGCGCCGGTCGAGTTTTTCTCCGATTTGCGCGTGCTGAGGCGCGCGATATCTTCCGCATCGTAATTCTGCGGCAATATCTCGTCGCGGCGCGTATCGTAATCGCCCGCGAAAAACGGAGGATCCGACACTATGCCGAGATATTTTTCGCTCCTTCCCTCGCTTCGCGGACGGCGGCGGAACACCAGCGCGTTTTCGTCGGCGTAAAACTTGCTCTCGATGAAAAGATTTGAAAAGCTCTTATGCGACAGATACGCGTTTTTTGCGTCGATCACAGGCTCAAAATACACCGACACGGTCGCGTTTTGCGCGTCGCCTGCGAGTTTGCACGAGATCTCGAATATCTCCGCGTCCTCAGCGAGTGTGAGCGTCATATCGAAACCGACCTTTTTGTCGTCCTTTTTGTGCACGGAACGGTACACGATCTTTCTGTCGTCGTATTCGAACGAAAATTCCGACTCGATACCGTCCGAAACATATCCGAGCGGCACGGCGGAGATGTAGTTTCCGTCAAAGCACGCGCTGACCGAAAGGCCTCCTTCAAGCGCGAATTTTTTAAACGGAGCCGACATCAAGAGATCCGCTCCGTCGAAAAGCGCGAGCTGTCCCGACGACGCGGCGACGAGCCTCGTCTTGTTGTTGGAGAGCATGGCACAGCTCGGAGAAATGAGCGTCGGCGGGAGCTTTTCCTT
>CAJONA010000179.1 GCA_905235755.1 uncultured Clostridia bacterium | reverse complement strand
GATCAGTATTCTGGAAGGATATTTAAAGACGATGACCCGCTTTCATCTGCGAAAAACAGAGGGGGCAGCGTTTCCGCATAGTCTCGGAGATATTCAAAAACGGTATCGAATGCTTTCAGGGCGGGATTATGATCCCAAAACGGAACAGCTGTACGAAGACATCACCGGTACGATCCTGTATAATCAACAACAGATCAAAAATGCAGAAGCAAAAGCTTTGCAAGAGATCCAAGCTTTGCGCGGGGACGTCGATTTTTCGGATCTGGTATACGATGATTCGGATCTGAAATATGATGATTCGGATCTGAAATATGATGACTCAGACCTGGTGTTTGATGAATCGGCTATTCTTAATAAACCGGAATGCAGGGAACTGATCAATGCGATAAATGCCGCGATCCCGAAACCGGATGACAGAGCGGACCTTTTTGTCAGCGGCCCCGGGGTAAAGCAGCGATCCAAAGCATTTACTCCTTTTTTCACAACAAAACCACTGCTGCTTTCTGCAGATAATAAAAAAGCATTTCGTCAGATGGCCGGTTCCTGGTATGACGAAAAGAAGGATCTGATTCAAATCCCGTTGTCTGTTTCTACTGATTCGATCCTGAATGTTGATGCGAAGATCGAAGGCGATTGGAAATCCGAAGAAGCGGTCCATAATGCGATGGGGGCTTTTTTGGAGTCCGTTATTTTCTCTTATCCTCCGATAGAAAACCGGGTCATCTTTTTAGACGGCTATTCTCATAATGCGGACAACTGGCCTGTTATCAAGGAGCTGGAACAGCAGGGATTCAAGCGCACGCACATCAAAGCGATGGAACGGCGCGGGCTGCTCGTCATAAAAGAGCGCGAGCGTTTAAGAAATCACTATGATTCGTTTGTCGGCGGCGGCGAGCTTCCGACGCTGTCGGACGAGCAGAACGCCGCGTTTTCAAAGCTGTCGGCGCTGATGCTCGACGAAAAGCCGCACGGCGCGCTGCTCTACGGCGTAACGGGAAGCGGCAAGACGAGCGTCGTGCTCTCCCTTTGCAAAAGGGCGGTCGAAAACAAAAAAACGGCGATAGTGCTCGTGCCCGAGATAGGCCTGACGTGGCAGGCAGTGTCTGTTTTTGCGTCCGTCTTCGGCGACAGACTTGCGATAATCCATTCCTCTCTCTCCGACGGCGAGCGATTTGACGCTTACAAGCGCATACGCCGCGGCGAGATAGACGTCGTACTCGGCACGCGCTCGGCAATATTCGCGCCGCTCGAAAACATCGGGCTCATCGTCATCGACGAGGAGCAGGAGCACACGTATAAATCGGACACGACTCCGAAATATCACGCGCGCGACATCGCGCGTTTCCGCGCCGCCAAGTGGGGCGCGCTGATGCTTCTGGCGTCGGCGACGCCGTCGGTCGAGACTTTTTACAAGGCGAAAAACGGAACGTATGAGTTTACCGAGCTGAAAAACCGCTACGGTACGGCGAAGCTGCCCGAAATAATAATCTCCGATATGCGCGAGAGCGAAGATCCGAGCGAAAACGGCTACATCGGCGACAGACTGTGCGACGAGCTTAACGAAAACCTCAATGACGGGCTGCAATCCATGCTGTTTTTAAATCGGCGCGGGTACAACAGCTACGTCATATGCCGCGCGTGCGGGAGCGCCGTGCTCTGTCCGAGATGTTCCGTCTCGCTGACGTATCACAAGCTCAAGAGCAGCGGCGCGCTGATATGCCACTATTGCGGCCACAGAGAAACGCCGCCGAAGATCTGTCCGAGCTGCTCGTCGACGCATCTGTCATACGGCGGCTACGGCACGCAGCTCATCGAAGATGAGCTTGCCGAAAAACTGCCGCGCGCGTCGGTGCTTCGCATGGACGCGGATTCGACGAAGGGACGTTTTTCGCAGGACGACATCGTCGAGAGCTTCTCAAAAGGAAAATACGACGTGCTCATCGGCACGCAGATGATAGCGAAGGGACACAATTTCCCGAAAGTGACGCTCGTCGGAGTGCTGAACGCGGACAATTCGCTTTTTATGGACGATTTCCGAGCGAACGAGCGCACGTTTTCGCTCATAACGCAGGTGGTCGGCAGGGCGGGGCGCGGCGAAAAAGCCGGTCGCGCCGTCATTCAGACGATGAACCCGTATAACGAGACGATACGTCTGGCGTCGACGCAGGACTACGACGCGTTTTATAACGACGAGATAGCGCTCAGACGCGCGCTGGTGTTCCCGCCGTTCTGCGACATAACGACAGTGGCGTTCTCATCCGAGGAAGAAGCGCAGGTCGAAAAACTGTCGCGCGACTTTGCTCGCGCCGTCGCACGAGCCGTCAGGGGCGAATACAACGACGTGCCGATCCAACTTTTCGGGCCGTTCGATATGCCGGTATATAAGATAAAAAACAAATTCCGCAAAAGGATAGTCATAAAACACAAAAACACAAAGCGTTACCGCCGGATGATGGCAAGCCTCGTGCGCGAATACACCGAAAAGGCGCACGGAAAGGTAACTTTATCTGTCGATATAAATCCGACTATAACATAAGGAGATACAATGGCAATACTCAATATTTTAAAAGAAGGCGAGCCGACGCTCGCAAAAATTTCGCGCCCCGTCGACGCGATAAAAGAGAGAACGCTTACGCTCCTCGACGACATGGCGGAAACTATGCGCCGTGCGAACGGCGTCGGTCTTGCCGCGCCGCAAGTCGGCGTTCTGCGCCGCATCGTCGTATGCGAGGTCGTCCCGGGCGAGCTTATCGAGCTGATAAATCCCGAGATCATCGAAAC
>CAJONA010000178.1 GCA_905235755.1 uncultured Clostridia bacterium | reverse complement strand
GCGATGCCGCCGCCGCTGCAAAATCCTTCAAAAGAGCCGTCTTTTCCGTATCCTACGGGACCGTGTTTCGCCATTCTGATGTGCCCTACCTCGCCCGCCATGCCGGTCGTACCCGCGTAAAGCCTGCCGTCGAGGATGAGCCCCGCGCCCATGCCCGTGCCAAATGTGAGAAAGATCATATTTTTCGTACCGCGCCCCGCGCCGTATATCCATTCGGCGAGCGCGCACGCGTTCGCGTCGTTGCACAGCGTCGTCGGTACGCCCGTCGCGTCTTCAAGCAGCCGTACGATATCGACATTGTCCCAGCCGGGCAGGTTCGGCGGCGACAGTATCACGCCGCGCTTTTCGTCGAGCGGGCCGCCGCAGCTTATGCCGATGCGCGCGGTCTTGTCGGTTTTCAGCGCCTTTGCAGCCGATATTATATTTTTCAGCGTGCTGTCGACGTCCGTCGTGTCAAACCGCTTTTTTTCTATGACGTTGCCGTCCTCACCGGCTCTTACGACGGCGCACTTCGTGCCGCCGATGTCGACGCCTATATATTCTTTCATAATATCGCTCCGAAAAATTTATTGTGCGTTGTGCCGAAATTGCAGCTCGTACAGCTTCTCATACTCGCCTTTTTTTGCAATGAGTTCTTCGTGAGTTCCCTCTTCGACGATGCGCCCGCCGTCGACGACGGCTATCATATCGGCGTTCTTTATCGTAGAGAGGCGGTGCGCGACGACAAGCGTCGTCCTGCCTTGGCAAAGCTCGTCGAGAGCCTGCTGAATGAGTATCTCCGTCGTGTTGTCAAGCGCGCTCGTCGCCTCGTCAAGTATCAGTATAGCCGGATCTTTCAAGAACACGCGAGCTATCGACAGCCGCTGTTTCTGTCCGCCCGAAAGGCGCACGCCGCGCTCGCCGATCTCCGTGTCGTATCCGTGAGGCAATGTAATCGTGAATATTTGCGTGTTTCGCGGCGGCGACGACCTCGTCGAACGTCGCGTCGAGCCTGCCGTAAAGGATGTTTTCCTTAAAGCTCGCGTTGAACAGATAGACGTCCTGCTGAACTATGCCGATATTACGGCGCAGCGACGCCATCGTGAGCGAGCGTATCTCGTGACCGTCGACGTATATCTCGCCGGACGTGATGTCGTAAAATCGAGGAATGAGATGGCATATCGTCGTTTTTCCGCCGCCAGACGGTCCGACAAGAGCGAATTTCTGCCCGGTTTTTATGTCGAGGCTCACGTCGTGGAGCACGTCCTGCCCGTCGCCGTAAGCGTATGTGACGTTTTTGAATTCGAGATATCCGTCCGCGTGTTCGAGTTCCACCGCGTCGGGCGAATCCTTTTCCGGCTCCTCGTCGATTATTTCGAGAAATCTCTCAAATCCCGTTGCGCCGTCCTGGAACTGCTCCATGAAGCTTATCAGCGTCATTATCGGCGATATGAAAAGATTTACCGACAAGATGAACGCCGAGTAATCGCCGAAATTTATCTCTCCCGCATACAGAAAAAGTCCGCCCGCGATAAGCACGATGACGTTGAATATGTCGGTGACGAATTTCGTCCCGGCTTGGAATTTTCCCATCGCGTCGTACGCTTCGCTGCGCGCCGCGACGAATTCGCCGTTGCCGACCTCGAATTTTTCGAGCTCCTTGTCGGCGTTGGCATACGCCTTTGTCACCCTTATGCCCGAAATACTGTTTTCAAGGCTCGCATTTATCTGCGCGACCGATTTTCGGCTCTTTAAAAATGCGTTTCTCATCTTTTTTCGCACAAAAAACATTATGACGAGCAAAAAAGGCACGCACGCGAAAATTATCAGCGTCAAAATCATATTGATATTCGCCAAATATATGAACGATATGATGATCGTTATCGACGATATGATAAGGTTTTCCGGGCCGTGATGAGCAAGCTCGCTGACGTCCATAAGGTCGGTCGTCATGCGTGACATTATCTTTCCCGTTTCGTTATTGTCGAAAAAGCTGTACGGCAATTTTTCAAGATGCGTGAACATATCGCGCCTCATCTGCGCCTGCATTTTAACGCCCATGACGTGCCCGTAGTACTGAATGAAATAGTTGAGCAGCATTCTGATGACGTACAGCACAAGCAGCGACACGCCGAAAATTATTATTTGCTCATACTTCTTGTTCGGTATGAGATCGTTCAGCATCACTCTGGTGATTATGGGATACCCCACCCCGATTATCGACACAAACAGCGCCGCAAGCATATCGAGCACAAAGATCAGCCTGTGCGGTTTGTAATAAGCGAAAAACCTTTTTAACATAGTACATTTCCCGAATCGTAATTATAGATAAATATATTTTAACTCTTATATTACAAAAAGTCAATAGTGCGCGTCAAAAGAGCGCATCTTTTTCGACAAAAACGCAAAAAAGCGAAAATCCCGCAAAACTGCCGTGTCTGCGGGATTTTTCGATGTTATACATTTGTATGTTATTTTTTCTTTTGTTCGAATGCGTCGTCATCGATACTCTCTTTGAAGCCGAGACCTATCGTCTCGATCGTCTCGCTGACGATGATGAAAGATTTCGGATCGACCGTTTTCGCAATGAGCTTTATGCGGTATATCTCGCTTTTCTTGACTACGCACATGATTATCTTTTGCGGAGTTTTCGTGTACCAGCCCATGCCGTCGATGAACGTTACGCCTCGACCGAGCGTGTCGGATATCATTTGCGCGATGCCTTCGGGATCGGAAGAGAAGATATACGCAAGGCATCCTTTTTCAAAGCCGCCGGTGACGATCCCGAGCGTGCTCGTCATCATAAATACGGCGACAAACGAATACAGCACGGTCATCCAATCCTTCATGGAGATGGCGGCGTAAACGATGACGATGACGTCGGTTATCAAAATAAGGCGCGACGTGCTTATATTTTTGAATTTCGGTTTGAGCAGCAGCGCGACTATATCCGTGCCGCCCGTCGTGTATCCGCGAGTGAAGAAAAATCCTATCGCTATGCCGAGCACGATGCCGCCGAATATCGCGTAGAGCAGTTTGTTTTCATCGGGATTTGCAAAGGCAGGTGGGAGAATGTTCAGCGCCTCCGACACCGACAAAAACAGCGACGCGACGCCGATTCCGATTATGGATTTTATGCTCGCTCGCCAACCGTAAATTATCATAAAAGCAATAATGAGCGGCAGGTTGAGCAGGAATATCACAAGGCCGGTGTTGACGTTGTAGAGAATGGTCCACACCGTCGCAATACCTCCTACACCTCCGACAAATATGTTCCCGGGAATGAGGAACATATTGTACGCGACAGCGTAAATTATGCCCGCGGCGATGAGATACGGAACGTCGGCGAGCTTTGATATGAATTTCTTTTTATCCAAATTTACACCTCCGAAAGTTTTAATCAAAAGCTGCTTTGAATATATTTTTTTATATGTATATGAGTATTATACATCAAAAATCGAAAGGATGCAACAATGAAAAGGCTAAAAGTTTTTTTCGGCAACGCATTGATCCTCGCGGGAGCGACGTTGTTCATGCGTACCGTGTCCGTCGTGTGGAGCGCGTATGTTTCAAAACGCATCGGCGCGGAGGGCATGGGACTTTTCTCGCTCATCATGAGCGCGTACGCGTTTGCCGTAACGCTCGCGACGTCGGGCATCAATCTCGCGGTGATGCGGCTCGTATCGGAGGAGCTCTCCTACGGTAACGGGCTCGGCGCCGTCCGCGCGAT
>CAJONA010000177.1 GCA_905235755.1 uncultured Clostridia bacterium | reverse complement strand
TTTTCGTTGTTGTTCAATTTTCAAGGACCTTCGCGCCCCTCTCTCAAAAGGCGCTTTGTTAGTATAGCACATACCTCCCCTCTTGTCAAGGGGTTTTTGTACTTTTTTTATGTTTTTTTATTTTAATTTTTATTTTGCCCGAAATTTCGCATTTCATTCGATCTTTTTTATATATTTCACTTGTTTTTCATGTGAAAGTATGCGATAATTATACAATAAATACAACATTTTATTGAAAGGAAACAAACGATGAATGATTTTTTCGGGGCTATCGCCGCGGCAAAAGAAAGTGCTGCGCGACAGCCGCTCATAACGCCGTCTCCTCTTCCGAAAAACGGCAAACCGCTTAAAATGCAAGCGTGCGACGCTCTTCCCGCAAAAGTATATAAAAAGATGAGCGAAAAGTGTGAACTCGACGAAGAAATAGCTCGCTTAAAGGAAAAGTACACGCCGTTCAGGCGTCGTCTCGCGCCCGAAATCGAGTCGAGCAGAGTGCGAACATATATAAAAAATTTCGATTACAGGCTCGCGGCCGACGGCGACACGCAAAATTTTGCGCGCGTTTTGTCGGGCTGCGGCGAATGGAAGCGCATAACCGTCCCGCATTATGACGGACCGGTCGGCAAAGCGACGGCGTATTATAAAACCGAGTTTGATTTGGGCAATACCGCATCAGACCGCTCAACCTTTATTCACTTTGACGGAGCGGACTACATCGCGCAAGTTTATATAAACGGCGCGTTCGTCGGAGAACACGAAGGTTTTTTCGGCGCGTTTGAATTTGACATCACGCCGTATATAAACGCAGGCAAAAACGAGCTTTTCGTCGTTTTGAAAAACGACTTCATCTACATGGGCAACACGACGCCGGAAAACAAAGATTTGCGCATCGAAGGCGACAAGCTTTACGCCGCCACAGGTCCCGGATATGACGACGCAAAGTGGGGGTGGCATCACTGCCCTCCCGGAATGGGTATTTATCAAAGCGTTTACATTGAGACGCGCCCGTCGTATTTTATTTCCGACATTTTCGTGCGTCCGCTTCTTCAAAGCGACGAATTTGAGATCTGGACGACAATTTATTCGACAAAAACTCTCCCGCCCGATAGTTTTTCGCTGAGCTATTCTGTATACGGAGCGAACACGGATGAAACGGTATTTGAAAATTTCGCATACGAGCCGATAACATTCCCGGCAAGCGCCGACGGATATATTATAAATAAGGAATTGCTTTCGGACAAAGGCGACCGCGAAGATCCGGTGAAGCTCAAACTTTTCGGCGGAGAAAACACCGTGCGCTTCCGCTTCAAAGGAAACGGGCTGAAACGCTGGACACCGGACGCACCGTATATGTACGAGGCGCAGGTGACGCTGTTCGTCGATAAAATGAAAATCGAAACGCAGTCGTCTCGCTTCGGTATGCGCTCATTTGTGATAGACGAAAGCGGCGACGTCAAAGGCATGCCGTATCTCAACGGCACGCCGTGCCGTCTGCGCGGCGCGAACACGATGGGCTACGAGCAGCAGGACGTCATGCGCGGCGACCTCGACGCGCTGCTATATGATATGCTTATGGCGAAAGCTTGCAACATGAACTTTTTAAGGCTCACGCAGCGCCCCGTACAGCACGAGATATACGACCTCTGCGACGAAATAGGACTTATGATACAGACTGATCTGCCGCTTTTCGCGGCTATGCGCCGTACAAAATTCGCAGAGGGCGTGCGTCAGGCGGAGGAAATGGAGCGGCTCATCCGCTCTCATCCGTGCTGTGTGCTGATAAGCTATTTCAACGAGCCGTCGAAAAACGCGAACAACGCGCCGCACCGTCATCTCGCGCGGCATGAGCTCGAAGGATTTTTCCGTGCGTGCGACGAAGCCGTCCGCACAATCAATCCCGACCGAGCGATAAAGCATATCGACGGCGACTACGATCCGCCGTCGGCGACGCTGCCGGACAATCACTGCTACTGCACGTGGTACAACGGCCACGGCATAGATATGGGCAAGCTGTACCGCGGATACTGGCTCGGCGTCAAAGAGGGCTGGTACTATGCGTGCGGCGAATTCGGCGCCGAAGGACTCGACACCGTCGATCTGATGCGGCGACGCTATCCGAAAGAGTGGCTCCCCGCCTCGTCTGAGGAGGAAAAAAGCTGGTCGCCTTCGCAGATAAAGGACTCGCAAAGCGGAAATATGCACTTTTTCTTCTACGACACGCAGGAAAGCCTCGAAGACTGGGTTAAAGAGAGCCGCCGCCATCAATCGTTCGGCACGGCGCTGCAAACCGGCGCATTCCGCCGCGACAGCCGGATGGTGTCGTTTGCCGTGCATCTTTTCATCGACGCGTTCCCCTCCGGATGGATGAAAACGCTCGTCGATTGCGAACGTCTGCCGAAGCCGGCGTTCTATGTCTACCGCGATTTGCTGACGCCGACGATCGTCAGCCTGCGCACGGACAGAAAGACGTTTTTCGAGGGTGAGAATGTGCGCGTCGAGTCATTTGTCTGCAACGACACGCAGCTCGCTTCAAGCGAATATACCATGACGTATGAGCTGATTAAAGACGGTCGCGCCGTTTTGCGCGGCGTGTTCCCTGCCGAAATCAGCGCCAACGACAGCGTTTTTCAGGGAGAAATATCGTTCAAAGCGCCGAGCTGCATTGGGCGCGAAAAATACATGCTCCGCGCAATTCTCTCGGACAAAGACGGAAATGTTGTTCACTATGCCGATGAGGATAGTGAAATATATAATAAGGAAGAGATACTTCCGAAAACGGCGGTTGTCGTGAAC
>CAJONA010000176.1 GCA_905235755.1 uncultured Clostridia bacterium | reverse complement strand
CCCGCAGGACGATACGTTCAAAAACATACTCGAAAAAGAGGTAGTATATCAGGTATGCCGCCTGCGCTCGCGCGCAAGTCTGTGCCTGTGGTCGGGCGACAACGAATGCGACTGCGCGTTCAACACGTGGGGCGGCATCGTCCGCGATCCGAACGACAATGTCGTCACGCGCGAAACGCTGCCGCGTCTCATCAGAATGCACGATTTCTCGCGCCCATACCTGCCGTCGTCGCCGTATATTTCACCCGAATGCTTCAAAAACGGGCTTCATTCTCCCGAAGAGCATCTTTGGGGCGACAGACCGCATTTCGCCGACGACTTTTACGCAAAATCGGAGTGCTTCTTCGTCAGCGAGATAGGACATCACGGCGCTGTGTCGCCGCAGAGCGCCGAAAAATTCATCGGCAGCGAATATATATATCCGATCCTCGACGAAAAAGGCAACGCAAGCCCGCACTGGCTCGCGCACTCGACGGAATCGACCGCTTTCGCGCGCGAGATGCCGTACAGATACAGAATGAAGATGCTCGTCAGAAAGGTTACGGATTATGTAAAAACGCTTCCCGATACCTACGCGGATTTTGCAAAAATCAGCCAGATAGTCCAAGCCGAAGCAGTCAAATATTTTATCGAGCTGTTCCGCGGCGGCAAGTGGCGCCGCACCGGCATAATCTATTGGAATCTCGCCGACGGCTGGCCGCTCTCGTGCGAGTCCGTCGTCGACTACTACGGCACAAAGAAGCTCGCGTTTGAATATATGCGCCGCGCATATCAGCCTGTATATCTTATGCTGCGCGAGCATGGCGGCAAGCTGTCGCTCGTCGCCGCAAACGACACGCTGACGGGCAGCAAGATAAAATATCTCATCACCGACGCGCTGACGTGCGACGTAATAGCGCGCGGAGAAGGGACTGCGGCGGCTAATGAGGCGACTGATTTCGGCGAGATCACACTGCCTTCAAAAAACACGTTCTGCCGTATCGAATGGGAACAAGACGGCGACAAATATTCCTCGCACTACTTCGGCGACATATATAATATCGACGTCGAAAAGTATCTCGCAGCACTTAAAAACTGCGGATTTGACACTTTTGAAGGATTTGAAAAATAACAAAAAAGACCAATGGCGCGCCATTGGTCTTTTTTGGAAATGTTTTCGCAGTTGTATAATATTTTTTCAATAGAAAAATGAGTACCCCATTTATATTTTTCCGGACAAAGTATAATTACGGCTTTTTATCCGCAGACAAAAAGCGATTGGTTTTTAAAGATCGTTTGAATTAAAAGTTATAATCGTCGGTAAATTCGGTACATATGTTCCGTTGTCGCAATCATACTCGCTCTCGACCGTAACATGCACAATATTGCTTATATCGGATCCGGGAACATAAACAGCCGAAACAGACAGGGTGCCATCGTCACGATCCATCAAATTGTCCTGGCTGTCTGAATCATACATGTGGATTTCAACATAGCAACTGTATGTATGATTTGTTTCTGCTGGCTCTATAAATGCCATGCCGGATACGATATGAGTCGGATATTGATATGTCGTGCCAACTACTGTATAATCGAAAATATTGTTGACATTTTTTGAATAATAACCATTTGCCGCTGAAGCAGACGTCGCTACGGACGCGAACAGTACCATCGCAACAAGAAGTGTAACAAATAGCTTTTTAAATTTTGTCATTTTAAAGTCCTCCGTTTTTCTTTTTTGCTTTTCGTCTTTGGATTTTGGGCTTTCATTAACACTTTGTCCGGATAAAATGCAAATATAAAGAATATTTTTAAGTATGATCTAATAATGTCTGTTTGCTCTCATCTCGGTATTTTTATTTATAATAATACTTTTCAAAAATTTCTTCTATCTCCTCGGGAGTCAACGGATTAAATGGATCTATCATGGCATTTATTTCAGCCCATATTCTCATCTCGGCGATGAAAGCATTGAGCTCGCACTTGTAACCGAATTTCGGATTTTCAAGTCCATGCTCTTCGAGAAAAGCTATTATGTCGTCGTCGATTCCCGGTTTATAGAATAGATTTTCATATTCGTCGGTGATCTCCACCGCACACTTTAAATTCGACAAGTCATGATAAACGTCGGTATATACCCACTCCACGCCGTCTATTTCAACTATTTTAAACCAAACAACGGTTGCATCTATTGTAGTTTGGTCATAATATTTTTCAAATGCGTCTGGTGTAGTCATTGTAAGATACTTATCTCCAACCTCACACCTGAACCGTCCGTAAACCTGTATGCTCGGCGTTCCGTATGTATCGATTTCATGCACCGTATTATTTGTAAAACCTTCTTCGTACGTTCCTCGGTATGCGTAATACGTCGACAGCGGCTCTCCTGAGGGATACAAATTACCGCTTCCTCCGCTGTATCCGGCAACATAGAAAGTATAAAAATCGTTTGAGGCTACATATGTCTTTGTGAGGTCATCACCTTTTCCATAAAACATCCGACTTCCGTTCAGATAAGAATTGCCCTTTATGTTGTGTCTCTCGCTGTCGTGGAGTGCAAATTGATCCGTAAATTTATACAGTTCCTCAAATTCTATGTCTCTCACGCTCGTATAATCACCGACGTAAGGATATTTATCGCTACCGAGATCGATATGTAATTTCGGATTTGCCGGCGTTGTCTCGGTCGTGTCTCCGTAATATTTTGCAAAGATCGCGTCTATCTCTTCCTGAGTAAAAGTGCCAAAAGGATCTATATTGTTTATTTCCGACCACACTCTCTTTTCTTTTATGAAAGCATTGAGTTCGCACTTGAATTTCGGATTTTCAAGTCCATGCTCTTCGAGAAAAGCGATGATGTCGTCGTCTTTGCCCGGTTTGTAGAACAGATTTTCATACTCGTCCGTTATTTCAACCGCACACCTGAGTTTTGACATATAATGATACGTATCGGAATACACCCATTCAACTCCGTCTATTTCCTCTATTTTGAAAAAAACGATATTTGGTGGCATTGTATTATTAATATAAACGGCGTGGTCATTGCAATATATTTATCGCCGACTTCATATCTGAAACGTCCGTAAACCTGTATGCTCGGCGTTCCGTATGTATCGATTTCGTGCACCGTATTATTTGTAAATCCTTCTTCATACGTTCCTCTGTATGCGTAATAACGAGATGTGGGTTCTCCCGTATCAAATACAAAATCGCTCAATCCTTTGTATCCTGCAATATAGTAAATGTATAGGTCATCTGATGTACAGAACGCAAATGTTATATCATTTCCTATCCCCTTGAACATCCGGTGCCCATTTATGTATGAATTAGCTTTTATATTGTATGGCGGATAATCGTTTTGCGCATATGGCTCGACGAATTCGTATAGTTGCTCAAATTCTATATCTCTTATTCTTTCGTAATCACCGACGTAAGGATATTTATCGCTACC
>CAJONA010000175.1 GCA_905235755.1 uncultured Clostridia bacterium | reverse complement strand
GGCTTTGAAGAGCTAAAATCTCTGTTAAGGATATTATCGGCAACTTTTCCGATAGTTCCTTTGTATGAATGATATTGTCCGTTCTTTCGTTGCTTACCTTTCAGTCCAAGTTGTTTCATCAGTTTTTGTACGGTTTTGTGGTTAATACAGTACCCATTATTTCGCATATTCGCATATACTCTACGGTAACCGTACCTGCCTTTGTTTTCATTGAATATCTCTGTTATCTTTTGCTTTTCACACTCATATTTATCTGCATTCGGATGTTTCAGATAGTAGTAATATGTGCTTCGTGCTATGCCGGAAAGCTTCAATAAATCTTTTAGCGGATATCTTTGCCTCAGTTCAGAGATTATTTCTGCTTTTTGCCGTTCTTTCGCTCTTCCGCAAGAACTAAGGCACTCAGTTTTTTTAAGTATTCTATCTCCATACGAAGACGCTGGTTCTCGGCAATTAAATCTTCTTCAACCTTTTTGTCCAGCTTTGGCGGTCTGCCTTTCCTTGTGCCGCCGGCGGCACAAGCTCTGCCTCGTCTTTCTTTCATAAGACCTTCGGCTCCTTCTTCCAAGTATATGCGTTCCCACCGTTGCACCATATTTGCTGCAGATGCTTCTGAAGCTGTGTTTCCTTGCCGTTTCTCTAAATCCTAATCGGTGTTCTCGCATATCCATTATAACACCAATTTTGAATTCTGCCGAATACTTTTTATATTTTTGTCCTTTTTTTGCCATAAAAATATGCACCTCCTAAAGTGTCTAACTTTTGGGGTGCATATCACTTCGGCGCGCTTTTTTATTTATATTTTGAATTCTTTAAATCCGCCGTCGCGCCACGTCCACGCCGTCTTAAATCCGCATTCTTTGGCTATGCGCCTCGCTTCGTCGAATTTATAGCACAGCGAGCGCGCGTCGTGGCTGTCGCTCGAAAATGTGATGCGGCCGCCGAGGTTTTTTAATTCCTTCAATATGGTCGGCGAAGGATAAAATTCGCGGTTGCATCCGCGATATGCGCCGCCTGTGTTTATCTCAAAGATCGCGTCGCTTTTAGCCGCCGCTTCGAGTGCGCCGAGCGAAAGATCGCGGTAAAGTGCGCTGCCCTCGTCAAAGCGCACGCCGCCGGCGTTGAATTTCTTGACAAGATCGAAGTGCGCTATTATATCCGCGCCGGTCTTTTGCGCTGCCGTCGAAATGAGTTCGTAATAATCGCGCACGAACGCGCAAACGTCGCCGAGGTAAATCTCGTTTACCTGTCTGTCGAACAGCTCCGCAGACGAATCCACGGCGAGCATTTCACCCTTGTCAATGCAATGAACGGCGCCTATGACGTAGTCGTAGCCGTCTGTCGGCGCGTCGGAATAATAGTCCTGCTCTACTCCGAGCGCGATCTCGATCTGATCGGAATACTGCTCTTTAAGGCTGCGTACAGCGGCGCGATACGCGTCGGTACCGGTCGGCGACATACACCATCCGTCGCCGCCGCGCGCCATATACGCATGTCCGGAAAAGCCGAGCGTCTCGAGTTTTTTTTCGATCGCCGCCTTTACCATCGAATCGGGCGAAAGAGTTCCGTCGCAAAACGAAGTGTGGGTATGAAGATTTGCTTTCGGTATCATTTTGCCGCCGCCTTTCGCTCGTTTTTTTGTTAATATTACATCATTTCGGGCGTAAAGTCAATATCTCAAAGCCGTTTTTGCTGTTTTTCACTATTTTATTTCGGCATTTTTTAAAAAACCTATTGTTTTATTGTCAAAAATATGTTATAATGATTCGCAGGCGGCATTTGTTGCCTGCAAAGTTCAATTTTTTATTTTTAAAATCGATATATTCAACGTTTCTATAATTTCACAAAATCACAGGCAAAATTTTCGGGAGGCAACGCATGGCTGAATCAAACAAGAAATTCAAATTCAAATTTAACAAAGAGGGCGTGCTGGCATTGGTTTGCATGGCGGTTATCGCCATTGTATTGATAGTTTTGATAGTTTTTATTGTAAAAGCGGTGTCGCAAACACCCCCTGATGATACGTCCGAAGTTACTACGACCGCCGATACTGTAAACACAGATCAAACAACAGATACGTCAACAACGCCGACAACGGATACAACGGCGACTACAACGACGGAAACGGATGCGACGACAGAGCCGACGACTCAAACCGAAACGGACGCGACTACGGAAACGACGGAGGCCACGACGACGGAAGAAACGTCGATAATTCCAATCGAAGGAACGATGACCTTTACGCTTCCCCACGACGACATATACAAAGGCGACCTTATAATCGTCAACGAATCGAACGCATACCGTGCGCCGAGCGCCGAAACGAGCACGCTCGTATCGCTATATAAAAAGACAGGCTTTGGCTACTCTTACAGACTCAGAAATACGCGCCTTGCTCTGCAAGGGCACGTTGTTGAGAATTTCGGAGCTATGCTCAACGCGATGAAAGAGACGTTTGCATCGTCCTCATTGAAAGATGACTACCTTCTTATCAACTTTGCGGCAATTGTAAACGATCCGGGCGCGGCCGTCGATTACACCAATGAAAATGCCTCGGGACTTTCATTTGACATCCGCGTGTACATCACGTCGACTCAAAAGACGAGGATCCTCAATTCCACAGAGCAAAAATGGCTCGCCGACAACTGCGCAGCGTACGGATTTATTCTCCGCTACCCCGAGGACAAGTCTTCCGCGACGGGAGTGTCCGCCAACCTCTATCATTTCAGATACGTCGGCACGCCGCACTCGCTCTATATGAAGAATAACAACCTCTGTCTTGAAGATTATATAGCGCTGATCAAAGAAGGCACGTTTGAGTCTCCGCTCGTCGTATCGACGGGAGCGGCAACGTATAACATCTACTACGTTTACGCGAGCGAGGGCACAACGGAGATCAAAGTTCCGAACGCTTCGCCGTATTACAGCATTTCGGGCGACAACAGCGAAGGCTTTATCGTAATGTACCAAAGATAAATAGTTTATTCAATAATAAATCCCGCCTTTGCGGCGGGATTTATGTGTATTTCGGAGGATAGTCATGGACGCAGAAAACGTTTTTTACAGGTTTTCTCCGCTTGTCAGGGATTTTATATATAAAAATGAATGGAAAACCGTCCGTCCCGTTCAGATAGCGGCGGCGAACGTCATTTTCGACAGCGACGACAATCTCATCCTTTCGTCAAATACTGCGTCGGGCAAAACGGAAGCGGCGTTCTTCCCCATCATCTCGCTTATCGGCGAGACTCCGTCGACATCCGTCGACGTGCTTTACGTCGCGCCGCTCAAAAGCCTTATCAACGACCAGTTCAGGCGCATCGAGGAGCTGCTCGACGAAAGCGGGATCCCCGTTTTTCGTTGGCACGGCGACGTCTCGTCGTCGCACAAAAACAAACTGCTGGCAGCGCATCGTGGTGGCCCTGCTGCCTCCCATGCCCGAGTCGCTCGAAAGCATGCTTGTCAACAGAAGCAACGATATTCCGCGCCTTTTTGGCGGACTGCGATTTGTCATAATAGACGAGATACACACGCTTATGGGAAGCGACAGGGGCAATCAGATACTTTGCCAGCTCGACAGGATAGCCGAGCTTATCGGCCATGCGCCGCGCCGCATCGGGCTTTCCGCCACGATAGGCGATCTCGAACAGGCGAAAAAATGGCTCGGCGGAAACAGCGGCCGCGCGACGGCGGCGCCGGTCATAGACGGCGGAAAAACATCGTGGCGCCTCGCGCTCGAACACTTTTATATACAAGACGAAACGTTCAACAGAGAAATTCATCCCGCCGAGCAAAAGGCGGAAGAAAAGCCCGCCGTCGACGCGGGCTACGAATACGTTTACAACGCCTCAAAAGACAGGCGCGCACTCGTTTTTTCAAACTCGCGCGAAGAGACGGAATACATCACGGCGACGCTTCACCAGATAGCCGCGCGCCGCGGCGACGAGGACAACATATTCATTCATCACGGCAATCTTTCCGCCGAGATACGCGAGGAGACCGAGGATATGCTCCGCGACGGGCAGAACTGCGTCGCTTGCGCGACGGTCACGCTCGAACTCGGAATCGACATCGGCGCACTCGAGCGCATCATAAACATCGGCGCGCCGACGAGCGTATCGAGCTTTC
>CAJONA010000174.1 GCA_905235755.1 uncultured Clostridia bacterium | reverse complement strand
TCTTCCGCGGTCATCCGACGGGGGAAAACATCTGCATCCGCGACGACAGTAAGGACGCCGTGCGTCAGATAAACATTGAGAATAATGAAGTGCAGTGAGCATTTTCGGACTTTTTACACACTATATGGAAAAACGCCTAAGATCGTGGCGGACCGCGGCGTGCTCATAACCGAGTCGTACAAACAGACCGAGGGCGAGCAGATAATCACGCGGCGCGAGGCTGTATTCGGTATTTATTTTCTCAGCCGAGCGTGTTATTGTGTCATTATGGAAATAAAAGGAGATGTGCTATGAAAAGAAAAGCGATATTTTTCTTTGCGGTGATTTTGGCGGCTGTTCTTCCTCTGTCGTCGTGCGAATACGTTCTGCCCGATTTCGGTAGCTTTTTCCGTGCCGATTCAAGCGAGGAGAGATTCACCATTTCGAGCGAGCGCGTTTGCGAGAGGGGAAGCTACGGATTAGGAACAAACATCAAACTTTCAGGCGATATCGACGTTTATGTCTTTTTTATGGACGACGACGAGAGCTCATGGAGCGTCTATGAAACAAATGCCTTTATGAAAGACAGTGTCTCAGTCGCTCTTGAATTTATCAAGGATAAGGGCGCGGAGTGGGGAATTAGCATCAACTTTACCGTGCATGAATACTCGACGGCGCAAGACGACGGATTCGAAATGCGCTACGACGGAAAGGTAAATAAGGACCTGAGGGTTGACGGCTCGACAAAGGATGTGCTCGAGCAGGCGGCGCGCTGTATTGGCTATGCGTCTGCTGACGAAATGCACGAAAATATCGTAAAAAACAACGGCGGTCGAGAGGCGATATATCTTACGGCGATTGAGAAAGACGGCATTTCATATACGCGCAATCAGACGGGTGGGAACGGGCGATATACCGAGCACTGTGTGCTGTTTACGGAAAAATTGTTGTTCTTGAATAGTGTAATGATACCCAAGCCCGACACGGTCGCGCACGAGATATTCCACCTATTCGGAGCGGAGGACCTTTATAAGCCGAGCGCGCGTGAACGTGCGGCGTCGGAGATCTGCCCGAATGATATAATGCTCCTTGACACAAGGAATATAAAAAAGCTCGATGTGTGCGAATATACGGCTTATACTGTCGGCTGGACGGAAGAAGTTCCGATGGAGTGCTATATAGAGGAGTGGAGACACGATTGACGCACGAATCGGCGCAGATAAACATCGAAAACAACGAGATGCAATAATATCAAAACAAACGGTTGCCGCAAAGATAAAAAATCGACAAAAAAAGCGGCACCACCACATCTTGTATACCAAAATCTGTTGGATTTTCCGACAGATTTTTTATTTTCTGCCGAAACTTGAGTAAAAAATGTTGTTTTTGTTGGTTTTGGGTTTAATTTTGCAAAAATTTTTCAAAAAAACATTGACAAAAAACAACACTCGTGATATTATCAAAACAGAATATATTGAGGAGGCGCATGTTTTGAAAAAATATTATACAGAAAAACTTCCAAAGAGCGAAAGAATAACACGGCTGGTCGCCGATCTCTACAAAAAAATGCCGGAGATCGAGGCGGACAGAGGCGTTCTCATAACCGAATCATACAAACAGACGGAGGGCGAGCCGATAATAACACGGCGCGCAAAAGCGTTTGCTCATATACTCGACAACATTCCGATAACTATACGCGATGAGGAACTCATCGTCGGATCGGCGACAAAAGCGCCGCGCGGATGCCAGGTTTTCCCGGAGTATTCGTACGAATGGCTCGAAGCCGAGTTCGACACGGTGGAAACTCGCATCGCCGATCCGTTTTATATATCCGAAGAAACGAAAAATACGCTCCACGAGGTGTATAAATATTGGAAGGGCAAGACGGTTTGCGAACTCGCGACGTCTTATATGGATCCGAACGCCCTTGCGTCGTTCAAACATGACATGTTCACGCCCGGTAACTATTTCTTCAACGGCATCGGACACGTGACCGTCGACTACCCGAAAGTCCTCGCAAAAGGATATCTCGGGATCATCGAAGAGGCGAAAGAGGCGCGCGCGAAACTTTCCGTCGCCGACGCCGACTACGCAAAGCGCTCGCATTTTCTCGACGCGGTCGTTATGAGCTGCGAAGCGGCTATCCGCTACGCGAAACGTTATTCGGCGCTTGCCGCAAAGGAAGCGAAGAATACCGCGGATATGAAGCGCCGCGCGGAGCTTGAAAACATCTCGCGTATATGCGATTATGTTCCCGCGCACGGCGCGACGTCGTTCTATGAGGCGCTTCAAAGTTTCTGGTTCGTGCAGATGCTCATCCAAATAGAGTCGAGCGGACACTCGATCTCGCCCGGACGCTTCGATCAGTATATGTACCCGTATTTCAAGGCGGATCTCGACGCGGGCAAGATAACGCGCGAGTTCGCGCAGGAGCTTCTTGAATGCGTGTGGGTAAAACTCAACGATCTCAACAAGTGCCGCGACGCGGTCAGCGCCGAGGGCTTTGCCGGATACAGCCTGTTCCAGAACCTCATCGTCGGCGGACAGGATATTCACGGGCAGGACGCGACAAACGACCTTTCGTTTATGTGTATCGACGCTACGATGCACGTGTTCCTCCCTCAGCCGTCGTTCTCGATAAGAGTATGGAACGGCTCGCCGCACGATCTGCTCATCCGCGCCGCAGAACTGACGCGCACGGGCATCGGCTTCCCGGCTTACTACAATGACGAGGTCATAATACCGCAGCTTCTCTCTCGCGGACTGACGATAGAAGAAGCGCGCGACTACAATATAATCGGTTGCGTCCGGTTGCGTCGAGCCGCAGAAGGCGGCAAAGACGGACGGCTGGCACGACGCCGCGTTCTTCAATATGTGCCGTCCGCTTGAACTTGTATTTTCAAACGGCGTCGACAAGGGCTTCCAGCTCGGGCCGAAGACGGGCGACGTCACAAAATTCACAACGTTTGACGAGTTCTACGGAGCATATAAAAAGCAGATGGAATTTTTCATCGAAATGCTCGTCAACGCCAACAACGCTATCGACGTGGCGCACGCGGAGCGCTGTCCGCTTCCGTTCGAGTCGTGCATGGTGGACGACTGTATCGCACGAGGCAAGAGCTTACAGGAAGGCGGAGCCGTCTACAACTTCACGGGGCCGCAGGGATTCGGCATAGCAAATATGGCGGACGCTATGTGGGCTGTCAAAACGCTCGTGTTCGAACAGCACAAATACACGCTGGCTGATTTCAAAGACGCGATGGAGCACAACTACGGCGAGGATATGGATCCTCACCATGCGGAAAAGATAACGAAAGAGGTCGTCGCTTCCATATATAACAGCGGCAGGACCGTAAACGAAAACGACATCGCTTTGATATACAAAGAAGTTCGCAAGAATACGGCGACAGAGGAGCAGAAGGCGAAATACCGCGCTCTGCGCGCCGACATCGACGCGCTTCCGAAATTCGGCAACGACGTCGACGAGGTCGACTCTTTCGCAAGGGAAGTTACATACACATACACTCGCCCGATGGAAAAATACAAAAATCCGCGCGGCGGTCACTTCCAAGCGGGACTTTATCCCGTGTCGGCAAACGTGCTTCTCGGCGGGCAGACGGGCCCGACGCCTGACGGCAGGCTCGGATATACACCCGTTGCCGACGGCGTCAGTCCGGC
>CAJONA010000173.1 GCA_905235755.1 uncultured Clostridia bacterium | reverse complement strand
TTCGACGTCGAGCCGTTCACGGCGGCAGCCGACATAATGATAGCGTTCATCGGCAAGATGCGCCGCGATCACGGCATCACGACAAAGATACTCAATCTCGGCGGCGGCTTCGGCGTGAGATACGTCGACAGCGATCCCGAGATAAGCATAACCGAAAACATAAAGGCGATAGCGTCGCACATAAAGGCGGCGTGCGCCGAAAACGGCGTCGCCGTCCCGAACATTCTCCTCGAACCGGGACGGAGCATCGTCGCCGACGCGGGCATGACGCTCTACACCGTCGGGAGCGTAAAGGAGATACCCGGGTTCAAAAATTACGTTTCCGTCGACGGCGGTATGACGGACAACCCCAGATACACGCTGTATCAGTCGGCGTACACGCTCGTTTTGGCGGATCGCGCCGGCGAGGCAGCCGACTTCAAGTGCACGGTCGGCGGACGCTGCTGCGAGAGCGGCGATCTCATTCAGGAGAACGTCGTCATCGCAAAGCCGAAGCGCGGCGATATCCTCGCCGTGCTTGTCACGGGAGCGTACCACTACTCGATGGCGTCGAACTACAACCGCGTTACGCGCCCGCCCGTCGTTATGATACGCGGCGGCGAGGACGTTTTAGCGGTGCGCCGCGAGAGTCTTGAAGACCTTATAAGTTGCGATATATGACTTCGGAGATAAAGATGAAAATAACAAAATTCGGCGGCAGTTCGCTTGCGGACTCCTCCCAGCTCAAAAAGGTAAAGGCGATAATCGAGAGCGACGCCGAGCGGCGCGTCGTCATCGTTTCGGCGCCGGGCAAACGCACGGGCGACGATATCAAGATAACGGATATGCTCTACACGCTTTCGTCGCATCTGAAATACGGCGTCCCCGACGACAAGATCCTCGCGCTCATAACGGAGCGCTTCGTCGAGATAAAGAACGCGCTGAACATTCCGCTCGACATCGAAAAAGAGCTCGCCGAGCTCGCCGCTGCGCTCGACAAAAACACAGACCGTAACTATCTTGTCAGCCGCGGCGAATATTTTTGCGCGCGGCTTGTCGCCGCGTATCTCGGTTACGAGTTCGTCGACGCGGCGGACGTGATAAAATTCTCGTTCGACGGCACCTTCGATGAGGAGACGAGCCGCGCGCTCGTGAGAGAAGCCGTTGAAAAATACGGAAGGATCGTCGTGCCGGGATTTTACGGCGCATACCCCAACGGCGACATAAATCTGTTTTCGCGCGGAGGCTCGGACATCACGGGAGCTTTCGTCGCGCGCTTTCTCGGCGCGTCGATGTATGAAAACTGGACCGACGTTTCGGGCATTTGCTGCGTCGATCCGCGCATAGTTTCGTCGCCGAAAATAATCGAAAAAATAAGCTATGACGAGCTGCGCGAGCTGTCGTACATGGGCGCGAACGTTCTCCATGAGGACAGCATCCTGCCCGTGCAGGATGTCGGCATCGACATAAACATCTTGAACACCAACGCGCCGTGCGAGCGCGGCACAGTGATCACGCGCGACGCGGGCGACGGCTCGACGATAACGGGCATCGCGGGCAAGGACGGCTTCATCTCGTTTATGATACACAAAAAACACATGTCGGGCGAGGTCGGATTTTTGAGAAAAGTCCTCTCGGTGTTTGAAAAATACAACATCAGCATCGAGCACGCGCCGAGCGGCATGGATATGATCAGCGTGATAGTGTCAAAAGAGCACGCGTCGCGGACGGTCCACACGATAATTTCCGAGATAGAGACGACGTTTGGGGCGTCCGTCGTGCTCGACAGAGATCTGTCGCTCATCGCCGTCGTCGGCCATAATATGTCGGGAAAAGCGGGGATCTGCGCGGCGGTCTTCGGCATACTGGGAGAAGCCGGCGTGAATATAAAAGTATTGGCGCAGGCGCCCGACGAGCTGACGATAATCATCGGCGTCGCCGAAAAAGACAAGGATGTAGCGATAAAAAGCCTGTACGGCGGCCTATGCGAAAAGGGACTTCTGTGAACGCGCGTCGGCCGGCCGCATATAATGATATTACATTTGTTTTGAAAGGCCTGTATCATAATGAAAACATATAAAGTCGCCGTCCTCGGCGCAACGGGCGCCGTCGGGCGCGAAATGATAAAGGTGCTCGAAGAGCGGCGCTTCCCCGTCGGAGAACTCGTTCCGCTTGCGAGCGAAAAGAGCGTCGGCACGACAGTCGGATTTTGCGGCGAGGACGTGAAAGTGCGCCTCGCGTGCGACGACGCATTCGACGGATGCGACATCGTTCTCGGCGCGGCGCCGAGCGCCGTCGCGAAGCGCTTTGCGCCGCACATCGTCGGCGCGGGGGCGGTGTTTGTCGACAATTCGAGCGCGTTCAGAATGGACGACGGCGTTCCGCTCGTCGTTCCGGAGATAAATCCGCGCGACGTTAAGTCGCATCGCGGCATTATCTCGAACCCGAACTGCTCGACGATAATAGCGCTTGTCGCCGTCAGCGCGATAAACAAGCTGTCGCAGATAAAAAGCATGACCGTTTCGACGTATCAGGCCGTGTCGGGCGCCGGCGCGGGAGGTCCGAAGGAACTGCTCGAACAGACGGCGGCGTTAGCCGACGGAAGATCGGTCTCGCCGAGCGTGTTCAGATATCAGATAGCGTACAACCTCATACCGCAGATAGGCGATTTTCTTCCAAACGGCTACACGACCGAGGAGATGAAAATGCAGAACGAGGGCAGGAAGATACTGCACTTGCCCGATCTTCTTGTCGGCTGCACGTGCGTGCGCGTCCCCGTCGTCAGAAGCCACTCGATCTCGATATCGCTTAAAACGGAGCGCGAAATATCGGTCGACGAAGCGCGCGCGGCGATAGCGAAAGCGGACGGGTGCCGCCTTGTCGACGACGCGGAAAATTAAATTTCCTTGACCCTATTCCGCTTGACACGTCGGATCAGGACCTTGTTTTCGTCGGCAGGATACGCCGCGACATTGTCAGCGGCGGGCTGTCTCTATGGTGCTGCGGGGATCAGGTGCGCAAGGGTGCGGCGACGAACGCCGTCCAGATAGCCGAAAAAGTCATAGAAAAATAAAAATCGCCCTTTCTTCCGGCGGCGCGCGCACTGTCTTTTTTTCAAAAAATTTCATCAGGCAGGCACAAAAAGGCGCATTTAAGATTGACATTTCGCCGATATGGATATAAAATTATAATGTAAAAAGAATAAATTTCGGAGGCAAGCAATGAAGGATTTTTACAAAATAAATATAGCGGGGCTGGAGCGCGATCTGCCTCTCTGCCCGCTGAATGAAAATATCAAAATAGGCGCGTTCGTCGTATTCGGCGACGTCGAGCTCACCGTCGCGGCGGCGCGCGAGCTGATAAAGCTCATGCCGGAGCACGACGTGATGATAACGGCGGAAAGCAAGGGCATACCGCTCATTCACGAGATGGCGCGCCAGACGGGAGAAAACACGTACGTCCTCGCACGCAAGTATCCGAAGCTGTATATGAAAGACATATTCAAATCGACGGTCCGCTCGATAACGACGGATAAAGAGCAGACGCTCTACATCGACGGCGCAGACGTAAAAAAGATGAACGGCAAGCGCGTCGTCATCGTGGACGACGTCATCAGCACGGGCGCTTCGCTCGAAGCGATCGAACAGCTCGTCAAGGACGCCGGCGGCACGGTAGTGGCGCGTCTCGCGGTTCTCGCAGAAGGCGACGCGAAAGGCCGCGACGACATCAAGTATCTTGAATATCTGCCGCTCTTTGACGCCGAAGGCGAACCGATATAATATAAACTCAAAAAGGAGTATTTATGGTCGACATCGAACGTCAGATCGATGAATTTATCGAAGACAACACCGAAAATATGATCTCGGATCTCGCTTCTCTCGTGGCGATACCGAGCGTCAGAGGAGCGCGCGAGGACGGTTATCCGTTCGGGCGCGAGCCTGCCCGCGCGCTCGAAAAATTCCTCGAAATAGCGAAAAGAATGGGATTTGCGGTGAAAAATCACGAAAATTACGTCGGGACGGTGGACTTTTTCCAAAAAGGCGAGCCCACGCTCGGCATACTGTGCCACCTCGACGTCGTGCCCGTCGGAACCGGCTGGGCGAGCCCGCCGTTTGAGCTTGCGCGGAGGCGCGGATATCTCTACGGGCGCGGCGTGATAGACGACAAAGGCCCCGCCGTGTCGGTGCTTTACGCGATGTACGCGTTAAAGAAGCTCGGCGTAAAGCTAAATGAGAACGTGCGCTTTATCGTCGGCACTGACGAAGAATGCGGCTCGTCCGACCTCGCATATTACAAGAAAAAAGAGGCGC
>CAJONA010000172.1 GCA_905235755.1 uncultured Clostridia bacterium | reverse complement strand
CCGCTGGCCGGGTTTTTGAACCAGTCGGCGGTATTGGCGGCGGCTCCGCTGTTCAGTGACAAATGGCTGTTCTCCGAGGTGTCCTCAGTACGCCATGAAGAACATGCCCTTGGCGACGTTCTTGATGAGTTTCTTAACGCCATCAACCGTTACAAACTTCCAGCCCGAGGGCGCAGGACCGGTAGGCCGCAGGACAATGAACTCCTTGCCGCTGGACCCAGTTGCCGCGGCAATCGTCGCGGCAGATACAGCCGCAAAAACCGCGGATGTAGAGCTGATCGAGCTTCGATTGGCACGCGGAATGTGCGGTAAATCATATTTACTCTTGACGGGCGAGGTCGCCGCGGTAACCGCCGCGATCGAAAAGGCAAAGGCTGAAGCGGGCGAAGAAGGAATGTTCCTCGACAGCTCCGTCATTGCCGGCCCTGACAAAAAAATCTGGGACAAGATCCTGTAAAAAAAGGTGGAGGCGAAAATGTTTGCTATCGAAAGAAGAAACGCGATATTGGCGGCGCTCAGCGCCGAGGGCAAGGTCGTCGTTTCGGAACTCAGCCAGAGCTTCGGCGTTACGGAAGAGACGATACGCCGCGATATAGACAAACTCGCAAAGGAAGGTCTTGCAACCAAGACGTATGGCGGCGCAGTGTCAAACGTCTCGCCGAGCACCGATCTTCCGTATAATATACGCAAAAGAGTCAACGTCGAACAAAAACAGCTCGTCGCCGAAAAGGTCGCTTCTATGATAAACGACGGCGACAGAATAATGCTCGACGCGTCTTCGACGGCGATCTACGTCACACGCAAGATCAAGAGCAAAAAAGACATCACTGTAATAACAAACTCGGTCGAGATACTTCTCGAACTCGCCGACAAGACCGGCTGGACGATACTTTCGACGGGCGGCTCGCTCAAAGAGGGCGCGTTCTCCATGGTCGGCACGTCGGCTGAGAAAATGGTGCGCGGATATCACGTCGATTTTGCCATATGCTCCGCAAAGGGCATAGACGAGAAGATGGGCATCACCGATTCGAACGAAAAAGACTCCGAAATGAAGCAGGCGATATTCGCTTCCGCAGATAAAAAAGTGCTCGCTATCGACAGCACAAAATTCGATAAGATATCTTTTGTCAAGGTGTGCGACATCAAAGACGTGGATATCATCGTAACCGACAAATCGCCAAGTGAGGCATGGAAAAACCGCCTCTCCGAAAACGGCGTTCAACTCATATATTAAAAGGAGAATTTATGAAAATACTCGTTATAAACTCCGGCTCGTCATCGCTTAAATATCAGCTTTTCGATATCGAGAGCGGCGACGTGCTCGCAAAGGGAACTTGCGAACGTATCGGCCTCGGCGACGGCATTGTTACGCACAAGGTGCCGGGCAGGGACAACTACCGCATCGAGCCGAATATGCCGTCTCATGACAGCGCGCTCGAGATAGTTTTCGAGCTTCTGACAGACAAGACGCACGGCGTCATAGAAAGCATCGAATGTATCGACGCAGTCGGCCACAGAGTCGCACACGGCGGAGAAAAATATAAAAAATCGTCGCGCGTCGACAGCGAGATGATAGATTATCTTGAAACGATAGTCCCGATAAACCCGCTCCACGGGCCTCCCGCGATAAAGGGAATGCGCGCCTGCACAAGACTGCTTCCCAACACGCCGCAGGTCGCCGTGTTCGATACATCGTTTTATTCCGATATAGAGGAATACGGATACGTTTACGCGCTGCCGTACGAGTATTACACCGAGGATAAAATAAGGCGCTACGGCTTCCACGGCACGTCGCACAGATACGTTTCGCAAAAGACCGCGGAGTTTCTCGGCAAGGATATAAAGTCGATGAAGATAATAACGTGCCATCTCGGCAACGGCTCGTCGATAAGCGCTGTCGACGGCGGCAAAGCCGTCGATACGTCAATGGGATTTACCCCGCAGGAAGGGATTCCGATGGGCACGCGAAGCGGCAGTATAGATCCGACGGTCATACCGTACATAATGAAAAAGCACGGGCTGACGCCGGACGAAATGTCCGACGTGCTGAACAAGAAGTCGGGACTGCTCGGCATATCGGGCGTATCGAGCGATTTCCGCGACTGCCTTGCGGCGGCGAAGGACGGAAACAAGAGAGCGATACTCGCCTTGAATATCCTTGCAACGGCAATAAAAAAGCACGTCGGCGCGTATACCGCCGAGATGAACGGGCTTGACGCGCTCGTGTTCACAGCGGGCATGGGCGAAAATCAAAGCGAGATACGCCGCATGGTATGCGAAAATATGAGCTATCTCGGAATTAAAATAGATAACGACAAAAATGAAAACTTTACGCGCGGCGTGCCGTTTGACATAACAGCCGCCGATTCAAAAGTAAAAGTACTCATCATACCGACGGATGAGGAATACATGATAGCGCTCGACACAGAGAGTATAGTGAGGTAAATATGGCTCAGATGACTGAAAATGAAATAAAGGATATCGTCGCCAAGGTTTTGGGACAGATGAAAACGCTGACACCGACGGGAGAAAATTGGGACAGCACTCAGTACGGCGGAAGAAAGTTTATCGGTATTTATGACGATATGAACGCGGCTATCGAGGCGGCGAACAAGGGATACAAAGCTGTTCGTGCCATGAGCGTCGAAGAACGCGAGAAAATAATCACAGAGATCCGCAAGCTCACGCGCGAGGAAGCGGCGATAATGGCAAACCTCGGCGTGACCGAGACAAAGATGGGCAAAGTCGAGCATAAGCGGCTCAAACATATCCTTGTCGCAGACAAGACGCCCGGCACAGAGGACATCACAGCGACGGCGAAAACGGGCGACTACGGCCTGACGCTTATCGAGCCGGCTCCGTTCGGCGTTGTCGGCGCGATAACGCCGAGCACCAACCCGAGCGAGACTGTCATTTGCAATTCGATAGGCAT
>CAJONA010000171.1 GCA_905235755.1 uncultured Clostridia bacterium | reverse complement strand
GGTCTGGAGGTTCCGAAGACCCTCTCCGAGATGGAAGAAGCTGCCAAGACGATTTACGAAGGTGAAGGCGGCGAGGTTGCCGGCGTCAAGGGCGAAAAGCTGACAAAGAGTTTCAAATTTTACGCCGTTTTCAAGGACGACGAGGATTACTCCGTCAAATGCGAGAGCAATGAGATCGGCACAATTTCATCGGCGCCGCCCGTCGGCGACCGATTCGCGCTCGCCGGACGCGTTTGGGAGGTCGAGGAGACCGATATCACGCGCAAGCTCATATACGTCCACATGGTCGAGGGCAAGATGGAGATATCATGGCCGGGCGATTACGGCGAGATACACACGCGCATTCTCGAAAGAATGCTGGACGTGCTGAAAGAGGACACGGTCTATCCGTATCTTCATCCCAACGCAAGAGAGCGGCTTGACGCAGCGCGCCGCGTCGCGCGAAATGCGAAGATCACCGAGAATATGCTCATTTCGCTCGGCGGAAACACGATGTGTCTGTTCCCGTGGCTCGGCACGCGCTCGTTCACAACGATGCGCAAGCTTCTGAAAAAACAAGCTCGGGAGCTGAAGATCTCGAAGATCGAGTACGACGGCTCAAACTATATCACTTTCAAAAGCGATTTCGCCCCCGAAACCCTGCTCCAAAAGATACAAGCGATAGTCGGCGCGGGATTTACGACGGAAGAACTCGTCGAGCCGTCCGAATGCCCGACATATGACAAATACGACAACTTCATTCCGCCGCATCTGCTCCGTCGCGCGTATGCGCTCGACAAGCTCCGCACCGACGAGATCGAAAAGCGCTTTTCGACCGATTGATCCGATATTCAAATTAAATTCACATAAAAAAGGACGATATGACATGAACATTCCAAAGATAATTTTAATATTGCTCGCGCTCATATTGTTCGTCTTTGCTCTTATAACGATCCTGATATTAAGATACAGACGGCGCGTATTGAAAAAACAGAAGCTGCTGTCGGCCGTTTCCCCGGGAGTAAGCGGTGCGGTCAAGCTGTTTAAGATCCAATTCGGCAAGAAAAACGTTTTGACGAATATCTATATCCCGCTGATAAACGACCGAAAGATCGCCGGCTACGTTTACGCCGACGCCGTCGTAATCGCGCCGACAAAGATCGCCGTTTGCCGCATCAGGAATGAAGCCGGGCTGATTTACTGCGACGACGGATTCGACTGGCATCAAAGCGCGCGGCTGCGCAGCGGCGGCACTGTTGAGACGGACTTCCCCGATCCTACAAAAAACAACGCAGAGGCGGTGAAAGCGCTTCGTCACTTGTTCGACGAAGCGATGATCGAAGCGCCCGATATCGAGGGATACGTCATATTTGCGGCGCGTTCGGTGCGCTTTTCATGCGAAAAGCCGAATGTTTTCGGTCTTCAAGACGGATACGTCAGACTGAAAAAGAAGACGCACGGCGGAAAAATATCGAGAAGCTCGAAAAAGACGTACAGGAAACTGATTTTGACAAATAGCGCCTCAAAAAGCAAAGCTGAAAGATTTAACATCAAAAAACTCACCGAAATTACATAAATATTTTTTATTTTCTACCTTAGCTGCGAGCGTTTTCGCATGTTTTCTCTGATATGATTTTATTTACGGATAAATATCCGCAGTAAAATCAAAAAGGAGAAAAATATGAAAAAAGAAGGTTCAAAGATCACACAGACCGTTTTGTGCGTGCTCACGGTAGTCATCGCTATCGTGGCGGTCGCGTTTCAAATCGGCGCAAACGACGTGTCCGCCGCCCAAACGGTGATGGAGGTCGTCGACATAGCGGACAGCGCCGCCGTGTCGGAAATAGTCGCGCTCGCAAGCGACGGCATAATAGAATTCGCGGAGGACGGAAGTCTTTACTATTTCTACCCGTCGGCGCCGCTGACGCGCGAGTACATGGCTTCATCCGTCGCAAAACTCGCGGGGCTCGACGTAAAGCTGTATAAAGATACGGCGCTCGACGTCATAGACGTCAAAGAGATAAGCAGCGGAGCTTTGCCGTACGTCAAAGCGGCGGTATTTTACGGCATAGTGCCGGTCTATTCCGACGCCGTCGGAAGTTATGACGTTTTATCGTTCCGTCCGAGAACGGAAGTCTCGCGCGAGGAAGCGGCATACGTTCTGTCAAAACTGATAGATACCGCCGCCGCCTCGTCGAAGATCGACGATTATTCCGACTCGTGCGAGATATCGGACGCATACAGAAGCGGCGTCGAAAAGCTCGTCGGGCTGGATATCCTCATCGGATACGGCGACGGCACGCTTCGCCCGCAGGCGACGATGACGCGCGAGGAATTTGCGATACTTCTTTACAAAATCAAATACGGCGGCTATTTAAACTGACGAAAGGAAATCAAATGCTGAAAGCTCAAAAGGAAGATGAAAAATTTATCGCTTCAAGCGTTATGGAGGGTATCATCTCCATACGCGCCGTCATCGACGGACGCGAACGCGGTGTGAACACGCGAAAAATAGAGCGCGTGCTGTATGACGTATCAAAGCAAAAATCGAAGGCGCGCGAACTCGCGTTCCTTCGCTCAAAGGCGAAAGCGCATGATTTTGAGCTTTTCGGCGTGTCGAAAGACGAGATAGACGCACTGACGATAGGTTCGAGCCACGGCGGCATCGTCGCGCTCTGCTCGGAGCGCGCGTACGGCGAGATAAATGACGGCGACATCGTTGGCGGCGGCTTTTACGTCATGCTCGAGGGAATAGAGGATCCGTACAATTTCGGCTATGCTCTGCGATCGATCTACGCCGCAGGCGCCGACGGGATACTTCTTTCCGAGCGAAATTGGCTCGGCGCCGCGGGCGTCGTTGCTCGCGCGTCCGCCGGGGCGTCGGAACAGATGAATATTTATGTCGGCTCGCCCGAGGACGCGATAAAAAAATTCAAAAACGCGGGATATGCCGTTTTTGCGGCGGACAAGTCGAAGGACAGCGCAAGCATTTACGACGTAGACAT
>CAJONA010000170.1 GCA_905235755.1 uncultured Clostridia bacterium | reverse complement strand
CTCCTCGGGATCATGCGGCACGTAGTTCGTTCCGACGAAATACTTGTAAATTCCGTCGGCGCGCTCTTTCATAAAATCGGTAAGAAAGCCTATCGCGCTGTTTAAACCGTAGCCGGTATAATGCTCAAACGACTCAAAGCCGCCGCCGCGCTGATATCCCCACACAGCTCTGTCCGCAGACACGCTGTCGTTAAGAAGCGCAGTCATCTCATCGATATAACCGCCGTCCGCGAGCATCTCATATATGCGGTCGGTCGCGGCGCCTGCATATTTTGCAAGCAAATCGGCGCATTCTCTGTGTTTGATCAGGTAATATCCGAAGAAGCGGCAATAGTCAGAGCGCTTTGTTCCCGCCGCCCATAGCTCTGTTTTGTCAGTTCGAAACGTCATATGGTCCAGGTTTCCGAACGAGTGGTCAAAGTCCCACGCCGGCCCTGCGTATATCTTCGACGTCACTCCGTCCTCGTCCTTGTCCTTATAGAAGAACGTGCTGCCGACGTAAGCGTCCCAGTTTTTCGTGATCTCATATGTCATGTACATTTGAATTAAAGAGTCGATATCAGCGTATTCGGAAAAGTGCTTGCCCTTGGAATTATATCCGGTGCTTGAATAGATCGCCTCTTCCATTTCTGCAAACAGCGTGGCAATATACATCACCTGCTCGCGGCTTGCAAATTCGGGCGATTTTATAACGTATGTGTTGTTTTTCGCCGTTGTGAACGATGACGCTTCACGAAATCCGTACAGATTATCTAGCTCAATAAGGTAACCGCCCGTTATATCCTCGGGATTTTTGACACCCGGGACATATTTTATCGAGCTCAAATTTCCGCTTCCGATGTATTCGGTCCGAGACCCGATCGCGTCTATATCGACGCCCTTGTTTGCGTCCTCGGTTGCTTCTTCAAGGTCAAAAATTTCTATTCTGTTTGAACCGATCTGCGTTTTTTCGGCGAGCTGATAAAGTCCGTAAAACTGTCCGTCGATATACAAATTCACAAACACCGATTTTGGCGAATAGTCGAGTCCCAGCGTGTCGGCAATGTCAAACGCGATCGCGTTTCTGAGGAACGACTGATCGACATAGTTGGCGAGAAGTATCCACGTTTTCGCCTTGCCCATACCGAACAGGTCGGTCTTTTTGCCGAGCTTTAGCTGATACGGTTTTTTTTCATATTTCGCCGTCGCGTTGCCTCTGAGTTTCAGTTCCGAGAATGTTTCAAGATCCTCGTCGCTGTAAACGGTGTTTCCGTTTTCATCAGAGATAAGCACCGTCGCGCCGGAATCACGGTTTTCCTTGCTGCTGTGCACATATTTTATGCCGGCAGAAGTCTCGATGTACACCGTCGGTATATCCGACAAAATGTATACGTTGTACATTGTTGAACTTCCGCCCTTGTAAAAATATACTCTGTAGCATTTGTTGCCGTAGCGGTCGAGCACTTCGCCGCCCGAGATGTCTATCGGCTCGCCTTTTGTGTACAAGATCTTTTCGCCGCCTTCGACGGAGTATGCATCGGCGTCGATATTAAAAACGGCGGCGGTTGCGTCGTTTTCAGGCGGTAGATAAAATTTGCTGCCGGACGCCTTTATGTCATCCTTCGACGCGGCGCTCGCGGTGAAAAGCCCTGCCGTCAGTTGAATAATGACAAGGACGGCGATAAGCAGTATTTTCGATATTGTCCCGAAGCGTAAAACTTTTTTCATATTTATCTCCTAACAAATAATTAAGCAAAACGCTCCGCCTTGACGGAACGTTTTTAACTCTTATTCTGATTTTTGACACAAAAATCACAAAAAATAGCTCATTATCATTACTATGAGGAATACAAACGGCGCCGCCATGAACATAAGAATGATCACCATTCTGACGTTTTCCCAAAAATTTTTTCTTTTCGCGGCCGGTATGCTTTTTATTTTATCGGATATTTTCTTGAAAAATCCCGCGATTGCTTTGTAAACGCCCGTGTTCTTTATTTTTTCAATTACTGCCATATCAATTCTCCCTATTCATAAGACACTTTAACTCTTATGTAATATATTATCACTAAAAAATCGGTTTGTCAATATGTATTTTTGACGTATTTTCGAGCGCCCGTTTTGGCGACGGTCAAAACTATTACATTCTCCGCCCCTGCGATTGCTGCAAGCTCGCACAGAACGCTCGTCGTGTTGCCGCTCGTTATGACGTCGTCTACTATCACGAGCGTGTCGCAGTCTGTCGACGCACGCGGATTTAACATATAGCTCTCGGCGGCGTTTTCAGCTCTCGCGCTGAGTCCGAGTTCCTTCTGCGCCATTCCGCCGGGACGGTGCCTGAACAGCTCGACAAATCTCCCGCCGATGTTTTTGGACACCGCCTTTGCAAGCAGCTTCGACTGATCGAAGCCGTATTCACGCACAGCGGCGGCTGAGCGCGGCGCGTACGTTACGTCTGTCTTCCCTGCGATGTTACCGAGCGCGCCTGAAAGTTCTTTTGCCAAATGGCGGCGCAAAACGGCGCGGTTTTGCCTTTTCAGCGCAAAGATCAGCTTCTTTGAAAGGTCGCTGTCGTATTTGATAAGGTGGATATACTTCACCCGCGCCGAAGCTACTGCCGTCGGGCGGCAGCGGCATTTTGTCTGCGCCTTGCCGCAGCTGTCGCAAATTTCCTCTTTGAGCGACTCGTACTCTTCCCCGCACCGACGGCAAAGCGAATAGCCGAAGCTCGCTTCGGCATTTGCGCCGCACCCGATGCAAGTGTGCGGGAATATCAAATTCAATATGGCGTCAGTTATCTTCATAATTTTCAAGTATGTGCCTCAGCCCCGTGTACCGCTTTACTCTGCGGTCGTTGTCGATCATCGCTTTGGAGACCTCTTCGTCGCCGACAAGTATGATCATTGCCTGCGCGCGAGTCACGGCTGTATAAAGCAAATTTCGCGTCAGCAGGCGCGGCGTGTATCTGTAAAGCGGGATTATGACTATCGGGTACTCGCTGCCCTGACTTTTATGAACGGTGACGGCATAGGCGAGTTCGAGTTCTTCCGACATTGAAAAG
>CAJONA010000169.1 GCA_905235755.1 uncultured Clostridia bacterium | reverse complement strand
ACGTTGTTTTGCTCCCCGTCTAAAGCGTCGCCGCACGGCGTCTCCGCTTTTTAATTTTGCACGGCAAAATTAACCGCCGGAACCACGCAAAAGGGGACAGAAGCACAAGCCGTGATTTGGCTCCCCGCGCAAAACCGTGAGTGTTGGTGCGCTGATGTTATTTCACGTTGCACTTTTTATATTTCCATCGGTACGCACGCATCGCGTGCCGATAATGGCAAAATTTTATCTTATGCGGCATGCGTTTCATTTTAGACTTGCACTCGACGGATCTTTGCCGTTTTCGCCGGTAAATTTTGCGGAGCAAAATTTAGAAACCAAAGGAGCGGTGCGACGACGTTTCAGGCGAGGGCAAATAACGCTATTCTCTCGGCTTTATCTGCACTGTGCAAGCCCCGCGGCTTTGGAGCGGTCTGCTTCTTTTCGTACTTTTCTTGCAGAAGCAAGAAAAGTACAATCCTCTCGCCAATAGGCGAGAAGAAAAAATCCTTTTCTTTCGCTCCCGAAAGAAAAGAGCAAGAATCCCCTCGCGCCCGCGGCGCGGAAAAGATGGGCGCGTGAGAAAAACGCGGCGCGCAAGAAAAGCGCTGCCGCGCGAAAAACCGCGCGACATAAAAAGCGCTCCCGTTTTGGGAGCGCTTTCAAATTTTTACATACCGCGTTTGATATAGCTTGTGTGAAGCGTTTCGTGAGCCGTGTGGCTTCCCGGTTTGCCGAGGTATTCTTCGTAAATTTTCATAACGCCTGCGTTATCCTGAGATTTTCTGAGATCTCTTGACGCGTCGTCATTGTAGAGTACCTGCGCGCGAACTTTTTTGAGATCAACGGAAGCACGCACTGCCGCCGTCTGATACGGCTGACCGCCGCCGTTTACACAGCCGCCCGGGCAGCACATTATCTCGATGAACTGCACGTTGTACTCGCCGCTCTGAACGCCTTTGAGCAGCTTCTTGGCATTGCTCGTTCCCGAGGCGACAGCGACGTTGATCTTCGTTCCTTCAAGATCGTACGTTGCGAACTTGATGCCTTCCGTTCCGCGAACTTCGGGGAAGTCGACCTTTTCGATCTTCTTGCCGAGGATGATCTCTGCCGCGTATCTGAGCGCCGCTTCCATAACGCCGCCGGTAGCGCCGAATATGACGCCTGCGCCCGACGAAATATCGAACGGAGCGTCGAACGGTTCGTCGGCGAGGGCGCGGAAGTTGATGCCCGCGCGTTCTATCATTCTGCCTACTTCGCGCGTCGTGATAGCTACGTCAACATCGGGAACGCCGCCCGCGTTCTGATCGGGTCTGCCGACCTCGAACTTCTTGGCGGTGCAGGGGATAGCCGATACGAAATAAATGTCGGCGGGATCCCAGCCCATCTTCTTTGCGAAATACGTTTTCATGAGCGCGCCGAACATCTGCTGAGGCGATTTGCACGTCGACAGATTTTCAGTGAACTCGGGGAAGTAATGCTCGCAGTATTTGATCCAGCCGGGAGAACACGACGTTATCATCGGGAGCGTGCCGCCGTTCGATATTCTTTCGACGAGTTCTGTCGCTTCCTCGACTATCGTGAGGTCTGCCGTGAGGTTCATATCGAATACGCCGTCAAAGCCGAGGCGTTTGAGTGCCGCGACCATCTTGCCTTCGCAGTCCGTGCCCGGCTCATAGCCGAAGCATTCGCCGATTTGTGCGCGCACAGACGGAGCCGTGCAGATATACACGTGCTTTGACGGATCTTCGAGCGCCGCGAGAACTTTGTCTGTGTCGTCTCTCTCGTGGAGCGCGCCTGTCGGGCACGCTACGATGCACTGACCGCAGTTCACGCAAGTCGTCGAAGCGAGATCTTTGTCAAACGTCGTGCCTATAACGGTGTCAAAGCCGCGGTTGACCGCGCCGATAACGCCGATGCCCTGAACGTTCTTACAAGCCGCAACACAGCGACGGCAAAGCACGCACTTTGAATTGTCTCTTATGATGGCTACGGAAGAGTCGTCGATCTTTGTCTTTGTCTTTTTGCCGCTGAAATAGTTTTCGTCTACGCCGTAGTCGAGGCAGAGCTTTTGAAGCTCGCACGTCGTCGAACGCACGCAGGAGAGGCACTCCTTGTTGTGGTTGGAAAGTAAGAGTTCGAGGTTGAGCTTTCTCGAATTTTTGATCTTTTCGGAATTTGTGACGATGCTCATTCCCTCTGTTGCGGGATATACGCACGCCGTCACCATACGGGCGGGGCCGAGAGACGGACCGCGCATCTCCTGTACTTCGACAAGGCAGATGCGGCATGCGCCGATCTCGTTTATATCTTTGAGATAGCAAAGAGTAGGTATATCTATGCCTGCGACTTTTGCCGCGTCAAGCACGGTCGAGCCTTTCGGTACCTGATAGTCTCTGCCGTTGATTTTTACATTTAACATATCCATTCTTGTTTTCTCCTTTCTCAGTCTTTGTATATAGCGCCGAATTTACACGTTGCTATGCAGGCGCCGCAGCGTATGCACTTAGCGGAATCGATGACGTGCGGATTCTTGACTGTTCCGGAGATAGCGTTGGCGGGGCACTTGCGTGCGCAAGCCGTACAGCCTTTGCACTTCTCGGGATCTATCTTGTACTGCATGAGGTTCTTGCAGACGTGAGCCGGACATTTCTTGTCGACAACGTGCGCTATGTACTCGTCGCGGAAATAACGGAGAGTTGAAAGAACGGGGTTGGGGGCCGATTGACCGAGGCCGCACAGAGAACCTGCTTTGATATAATGGCAAAGTTCTTCGAGCTTGTCGATGTCGGAAAGCTCGCCGCGACCGTCCGTGATCTTTTCGAGAGTTTCAAGAAGTCTTACCATACCGACGCGGCACGGCGTACATTTGCCGCAGGACTCGTCGACGGTGAATTCGAGGAAGAATTTTGCGATGTCGACCATACAGTTGTCCTCGTCCATGACGATAAGACCGCCGGAGCCCATCATCGAGCCGATGGCGATGAGGTTGTCATAGTCGATAGGCGTGTCTATAAGCTGAGCAGGGATACAGCCGCCGGACGGGCCGCCCGTCTGCGCAGCTTTGAACTTTTTGCCGTTCG
>CAJONA010000168.1:4221-7292 GCA_905235755.1 uncultured Clostridia bacterium | reverse complement strand
GTTCAAGACGCCGTATCTTTCGACGATCGCGCAGTTTTCAAAACACGGACAGGGCGATTTTCTGCTGATGTTGCCTATATGGCGGCAAAAATTCCTGCCGAGATCGATCTCCTCCAACAATGGCGTTCGTGCCGAGAAAAAAGATGATAGGTAAAAACGGCATTTTTTGCGTGAAATTTACGAGATCGCAGAGTTTTGCGCTCTCGGCGGCAACATTTTTCACGTTTTTAAAACTCATCGATGCAAGCGTTGCCGCTTCGCTTGTCGCGCTGTTTTTTGCGGCGGCTGTCGCCGCGCTCGCCGCTGTGCATGCAAAAAACGGGCGTACTCTCGGCGACTTCAAAGCCGCCGCCGTGCCGCTGTCGATCTCCTGCGCCGGTGCGGCGGCGCTCGTCATCGCGTTTTTGGCAGACGAGATATCGCGGCTGTACGGCGGATATCCGCTGTGGATATTTTTCGTCGGCGCGGCGGCGCTGACGCTCTTTGTCGCGCTCATGCCGTCAGGCGCGCTCGGCAGATCCGCCGAGATACTGTTCGCTCCGGCGCTGCTCGCGGCGATCTTTTCCTTATTCGGCGAAGGCTCGGCGACGATCCCGAAAACGGACGCATTTAAAGGCGTTTATGCCGCCGCTTTTGCGGGATCATTCGCGCTTTTGGCGCTGAACGGAGCGTCGGACGACGATGACGGCGCAGATCAAACGCCGAAAAAGCGCCTGTCCATGCGCGCTCTGCCGGTGATCGTCGGCGCGGCGGGTGCGGCGGCGATATACATTATTCTTCTGTTTTTCGGCGCTGTCTCCGGCGTTTTTTCGGTGCTTATGCAGTGGGATGTGTTCGTTTTATGCGCCGCGTCGCTTGTGAGCGTACCGCTCGATACCGTTCTATCATTCGACGGCTCGAAAAGAGTGCTTTTTGCGGCGGTGTTCGTTTTGGCGTTTGTTTTTGTCGCCGTTTTCGGAGAAAATTTCGGCGGCGCGGCCATATATACGGCTCTGTCGGCAGCGGCGGGCGTCGGAATATGCGTATTTTTGCTGACTGAAAATCGAAAGAAATCTTGACATTTTACTTAAATGGCAATATAATGGTTTCAGTCAAATACGGAAGGAGCATTGTCATGCGATACACATACAGACCGGAAGGCGTCTGCTCGATGCAGATAGATTTCGACATCGACGGCAACGTCATATCGAACATCTCTTTTATCGGCGGCTGCAACGGCAACCTCAAAGCAATATCGAAGATACTCGACGGATGGACTGTCGAACAGATCGAGGAAAAGATCAAAGGCAACACGTGCGGCAGACGTCCGACTTCGTGCGCTGATCAGCTCGCGATCGCCGTAAGAAAGGCATACGACGAAGGAGCGGGGACATAATATTTCGGAGCAAAAAAAGCCGTGCGCACACAGCGCACGGCTTTTTCACATGAAAAAAAGGCGGTCAAAAACCGCCTTTTTAAGTACGAATTATTTAATGTCGACTTCTGCGCCTGCTGCAACGAGGTCAGCTTTGATTTTCTCAGCTTCTTCCTTGGAAACAGCTTCTTTGAGTGTCTTCGGAGCGCCCTCAACAAGCTCTTTAGCTTCTTTGAGTCCGAGGCCTGTGATCTCACGAACGGCTTTGATAACGCCGAGTTTGTTCGCGCCGAACGATGTGAGAACAACGTCGAATTCCGTCTTTTCTTCTTCAGCTGCCGCTGTGGGAGCTGCTGCGCCTGCTACCGCTACGGGAGCAGCGGATACGCCGAATTCCTCTTCGAGAGCCTTTACAAGCTCAGCGACTTCGAGGATAGTGAATGTTTTTATCTGATCTACAATAGCTGTGATTTTTTCAGATGCCATGATAAATTTCCTCCGTAAATTTTAATTTTTGAATTTTGAATTTTGTCTTAATTAAGCTGCTGTGTCGGAACCGCCGTTTTCCTTATCGACGATAGCCTGAAGCACATAAGCAAGGCTGTACAGCGACGACTGTATGCTGCCCATGATCTTTCCGATGAGTTGCTCTTTGGACGGAAGCGTTGCGAGCTCGTTTACTCCTGCCGCGTCTATAACTCCGCCGTCAACAAATCCGGACTTGATTTCAAAAGTATCTATTGTATCTGCGTACTTTTTGAGTATTTTCGCAGCCACAACGGGATCGGACGCGCTTGTAGCGACAGCCGTCATACCTTCGAGATCATTAACGAGGGCGTCATAACCCACGTTTTCGCACGCTCTCTTCGTGAGCGTATTTTTAATGACCGTGTACTCCACGCCCGCTTTTCTGAGTTCGGCACGGAGAGCCGTATCCTTTTCAACCGAAATACCCTCGTATTTGACGATAACGCCCGCTATCGAGTTTTTCAATCTTTCGGTGAGGTCGGCAACGATCTGCTTTTTGGATTCAAGAACTTTTGCACTCGGCATATTTTCACCACCTTTCATTTGAGAACAGCCAAGCATTTTTGCCTTCCCGGGCAAAATAAAAATCTTTCCGCAAACCGAAAGTATGCGGAAAGACGCAAAAAATCATGTTTTGTATCTCTCCTCGGCAGGTAGCTCAGCTTTTATTTTTGAACCTGCTGTCTTCGGATCGCCATAGTATGATATCACATTTGTTTGTATTTGTCAACACTTTTTTACAAAAATATTTTGATTTTTATCGCTTCTCCGTCGGGGTAGTCTTTCACCTCTCCGACGCCGATAAATCCGCAGTCGCCGTAAACGCGCAAAAGCGTCCCGACGGCGAAAGATGAACGTATCTTTTTTTGATATATCTCACAGCCGTTCATGCAGAGATTTGAATAAAACGGCGGCAGCGTCACGTCGGGATACGACGCGAAAAGCTTTTCGCACTCTACGAGCGCGCCGAGCCTTTCGTCGGGATTCATTTTTTCAATTTCTTCGAGCGTGTGCGTGTCGCCTATTTCAAAGCCGCACGCTTCGCGGCGTTCGAGCGCGCCCATGACGGCGCCGCAGCCGAGTTTTTCTCCGATATCGGCGCACAGCGTGCGGATATACGTGCCTTTTGAACATTCTATGTCGAGCGTATATTCGGCTCCGTCGCCGTCGGCTGCTATCGAGTATATCC
>CAJONA010000168.1:3129-4206 GCA_905235755.1 uncultured Clostridia bacterium | reverse complement strand
CTGCCGCTCGACGACGATACCCTGACGGGCGAGATCGACGAGCTTCCTGCCGCCGCTTTTCAGCGCGCTGTACATCGGCGGTACCTGCATAATGTCGCCCACGAACGAATTTATCGCGCCGAGTACGGTCTCTTTGCCCGGAACGGGCGCATCCGAATATGTAATATTGCCCGTGATATCCTCTGTGTCGCTCCTCATTCCGAGGCACAGCACGGCGCGGTATTTCTTCCTGCCCGACATCAGCGCGTCGGACGCTTTGACGGCTCTGCCGACGAGAACGACGAGCACGCCCGTCGCCATGGGATCGAGCGTCCCCGTATGACCGACCTTTTTTGTGCCGTAAAGCTTGCGTATCTTCGCCACAACGTCGTGCGACGTTATACCCGCGGGCTTGTTTATCGCAAGCGCTCCGCCGCGGAGATCATTCGAAATTGCACTCATTTATTATCCTTTTGACCGCGTCGTCCAGTTCATCCACCATTACGGTGCACCCGGCCGCGCCCGCATGACCGCCGCCGCCGAAGATGGCGCATATCTTTGCGACGTCGACATCGCACGTCGAACGCGTCGATATTTTATATGTCCCGCTTTCGCGTTCTCTTGCAAATATTGCAACCTTTACGCCGTCGATGCGGCGCATGGTGTTTATAACGTCATACGTGTCGTCGTCTTCAAAGCCGTGTTCGGCTTTGTCGGCGAGCGTGATCTTGACATACGTTATCTTGCCGGAGCAGAAATACTGAATATTCGACATCGCGTACGCTTCCGCCGCGAGCGCCGCTTTGCTCTTACACTCGAAAAGATTGTGGCATATCTGCGCGTGATTTGCGCCGCGTTCGATGAGCTTTGCGGCGATTTTATATGTGTACGGCGTCGTGTTGACGTATCTGAATCCGCCTGTGTCGGCTGCGAGCGCAGCGTACATCAGCGACGCGGTCTTCTGCGGTATCTCGCCGTAGAGAAGCTTGTTTATCACTCTGTAAACTATCTCCGCGCACGCGCTCGACGACGCGTCGACGTACTGCGCCTTTGCGAACGAGTCATGGATCGCGTGATGATCCATGGCGAGATCCATTT
>CAJONA010000168.1:1427-3116 GCA_905235755.1 uncultured Clostridia bacterium | reverse complement strand
TCGCCGACGCTATATCCACGCTTATAAGGCAGTCCGGCTTGTCCTCGGCCGGTATCTTATCGAGCGTGAAGTCGCGCTCGCCGTCCGTCATGAATGTCAGCGACGACGGTATCTTGTCCGCGCTGACGGGATACGCCTTCTTTCCGAGCGAGCGAAGCGTATATACGAGCGAGAAACACGAACCTATCGTGTCGGCGTCGGGATTTTCGTGCATGAATATATAGAAGCACGAGTTGCGCATCATCATCTTGCAAATGTTATTTATCGAAATATTAATCATCGTTGCCTCCGTCTGTGTTGTCTTCGGGCGTGATGTTCGCTTCTTTTATGAGCTGTTCGATATGCGCGCCGTTTTCGATGGAGTTGTCATACTCGAACGAAAGCTCCGGAGTTATGCGCAGGTTGATGCTTTCCGCCAGGCAGTGCCTTAAAAATCCCTCGGCGCTGTAAAGCCCTTTTTTGATCTCTTTTATTTTTGCGGGAGAAGTATCTCCCAAAACGGAGAAAAATATTTTCGCGTATTTGAGGTCGCCCGTCACGCGGCTCTGCGTTATCGTTATCAGCTCGCCCGCGATGCGCGGATCTTTTACCGAGCGGAGCGATTCCGCGATGACGCGCGTCACCTCGTCGTTTATCCTTTCGCGTCTGTATTTAGGCATAAATGTCCTTTCTTTATGATGCTGTTTTTTCGTTACGCATATATTCTACCATACATTAGCCGAAAAATCATCACAAATTTGAAAAATATAAAAAGTTTTTCTCGCGGAGGCTGCGATTATGTATTGCACTTTTTGTCGGAATATTGTATAATCATATTGATTTGAAACCAAAACACCGTTTAAAAAGGATCGGTTTTTATGAAAGTATTTAAGAATCTGATGCTCAACGGAGAGCTCACCGATATCGTTTCGGACGGAGGAGTGATAAGCGCCGTCGGCAAAACGGACAAAGCGGGCGTCGACCTTTTCGGCAAGAAGGTATACCCGGGACTTGTCGATATACATACGCACGGCATCGGCGGAGTCGACACCATGGACGCCGAACTCGAAAAAACGGCGCCGCTCTATGCCATGAACGGCACTACGTCGTTTTATCCTACGACGATGACGGCGCCGCACGACGACATCATCCGCGTGCTGAAAACAAATACAAACGTTCGCGGCGCGACTGTCGAGGGATTTCACCTCGAAGGGCCGTACATAAACAAAAAATATTGCGGCGCTCAGAGCACCGAATATATGAGAGATCCCGACGCGACGGAATTTGAAAGCTTTGACAACATCAAGCTTGTCACCTTGGCGCCCGAACTCGACGGCGCCGCGGAATATATAAAAAACTCGTCGGCGGTGATATGTGCCGGTCATACGGCGGCCGATTACAAGACGTTATGCGACGCCGCCGACAGCGGTTTAAAATGCGTTACGCACATTTTCAACGCGATGCCGCCGCTCCATCACCGCGAGCCGTCGGTCGTCGGCGCGGCGTGCGACAAGGACTTATATGTGCAGGTAATCTGCGACGGCATTCACATTCACCCCGCGGTGATAAGGATGCTCTACAAGCTGTTCGGCGCCGACAGGATGATACTGATCAGCGATTCTATGCGGGCGACGCTCCTCCCCGACGGCGAATACGAGCTCGGCGGGCAGAAGATGACAGTCAAAGACAAAGTCGCGCGCACCGAAACGG
>CAJONA010000168.1:0-1395 GCA_905235755.1 uncultured Clostridia bacterium | reverse complement strand
TGTTTGACTGCGTGAAGCACGCGATCGAATTCGGAATTCCCGAGCGCGACGCGTTCAAGATGGCGTCCGCTACGCCGGCAAGGCTGATGGGACTGAAAAAGGGCGAGGCGAAGGTCGGGTACGCTTGCGACCTTATAGCGCTCGACGACAAAAACAACATAGACACCGTCATAATAGGCGGCGAAATATTTTCGGGAGATTATAAAAAATGAAGATCATAGTATGTGAGAATTATGCCGAGATGTCAAAAAAAGCGGCGGAGATAGTGGCGGAGCAGATAAATACGAAGCCGTCGAGCGTGCTCGGCTTTGCTACCGGCTCGACGCCGATCGGCCTGTACGAAGACCTTGTCGAAATGTATAACGAAAAGAAGATCTCGTTCAAGGATATCACGACGTTCAACCTCGACGAATATTATCCGATAAACGACGAAAACGAGCAGAGCTATCATTATTTTATGAAGGAGAACCTGTTCGGCAAGGTGGACCTCGACGCGTCGAAGATACATTTTCCGAGCGGGGAAGCGGAAGATCCCGAATCGGAATGCGCCGCGTACGAAAACGCGATAGCGGAGAGCGGCGGCATCGATCTGCAGATCCTCGGCATAGGCAGAAACGGCCATATCGGCTTCAACGAGCCGGATACGAGCCTGAACACAAGGACGCACATCACCGACCTCACGCCCGACACGATAGACGCAAATTCGCGCTTCTTCGAGTCGAAAGAGAGCGTTCCGACGCGCGCGCTGACGATGGGCATATTGACTATACTCGGTTCGAAAAAGATCATTCTGCTCGCATCGGGGAGATCGAAGCACAGCGCGATATCGGGACTGATGTCAAACGATATAACGACGTCAAATCCGTCGACGATGTTAAAGCTTCACCCCGACGTCACGCTCATATGCGACTATGAGGCGTATTACGACGCGAAAATAGGCATCGACATCGGCGGTATGAGCGTCAAGGTCGGCGTCGTCGAGAACGGCGAGATAATCGAACGCAAGAATATCGGGATCGACGGCGCGGCGACGGGGATGTCCATCGCAAACGCCATAGGCGACGCGTGCGAAGAGATAATGTCGGAATACAACGTCGGGCATATAGGCATAGGGACGCCCGGCATAATAAAAGACGGAAAGATCACCGCGGCGAATTTGCCGTTTGACGATTTTGACCTCGGCGGCATACTCGGCGAAAGGCTGAATGTGCCCGTAAAGATCGAAAACGACGCCAACTGCGCGGCCCTGGCGGAATACCACGTAGGCGCCGGGCGGGAGTCCAAGCGGTTCATCACCATTACCCTGGGCACCGGCATCGGCGGCGGCATCATAATAACTTTTGTTCTTTCAAGATTATATTCCGAAAATCCCGATTATAGTACAAAAGATGTTTT
>CAJONA010000167.1 GCA_905235755.1 uncultured Clostridia bacterium | reverse complement strand
CGTGTGCGTGATCAATATCGCCGGTGTTCGTGACAGTAACATTGCTTGAAGTAGCATAAATCAAATCAATAGTACCTTTGTTTTCAATATGACCTTTTGCAACTTTCAAGTAAGCAACTTCCGCTTTTTCATCAATGTGTAAAGAATTAAACGCAACGGTAAAACCGGTATAGTTTTCGCCATCTTTTGGTCCGGTAATTTGACCGGCAGAACCATAAAAATCAATATGGTCGCCTTGTGTATTATCGGTAGAGTCAACATAAGGATTCAAGATAATATTCGTGCTTGCAGAATTCGTGCGAATAATAACAGTCTGACCTGCCGTTGCAGTGCTTCTGTCGTATGTGATACTCGTTACCGTAGTTTTGCCGACGTCTATGCCCTTGCTTGTGGTGAGCGTTGTCGCCGTTGAATCGGGTTTGAGGTATGTGGAATAGTCGGCTGAAAGATCAGCATTTGAATTAACTGTTTTTATCACAAAGTAGTCAACGGGTTCTGCCGGCTCTTTTCCGGGATATTCGGGAACGTATGTGATAACGTCTTCGGCGCCGTTTGTTCCTTTTTCAAAATAGCAGAAAACGTCGTTTTTGCTGTCCCAAAGTATCTCATTGTCCGTTCCGGACGCGTTGATCTTGCCTACGTCGTAGCCGAATTTTTCAGCCGCGCCGAGGGCGGACTGCATTGTCGTGTGCTTGCCGTTTGTCGTGCTGTCTGTTACAAGCGCGGTGTTGAGGTTGCGCACAAGCTGAAGCGCGGACGATCTGTTTGCATATTGAATTACGTTTGAAAACGTCGGGATGAATATTGCCGCCAAAATGGCGATAATGGCAATGACTACAACAAGCTCTACTATCGTAAAGCCTTTTCTATTTGTTCTATTCATAATATATAAAAATACCTTTCATAAATTTATTTTTGCGCGTAAAAAGCGCACCCGGTGTTCCGGATGTAAATAAAATATATGAAAGATATCAACAGTTGTATTTGCAGAATATGTATCTGTATTCCGAAGCCGGTATCAAAAACGGCTTGAAGAACGACGGGTTTATGCTTCTTCTCGTCTTGATCTCGTAGTTTCTCGACGTTTTCTTGATGATCAGAGTGTAGATCATCTTTGCCGCGTACCACGCGGAAACGATGAGCGAGATCGAGAAAAACAGCGATATTGCTATAACGACAAGGACTGATACGCTGATCACCGGAGCCATGCGGACGGACGGAGCGATCATTCCGTCGTACAGATAGCTCTTGGAAGCGGGGCAGCTTGCCGTCAGCATATTGTACAGAATGCTTTTTCCCGCCAAAATCGGAAAATATGTAAAGATGATAATAAACGCGACAGAATAGATCGTCTTTGCGACGTGCATATTGTGCTTTGTCAGCATTCGGTGCGTTATCGCGCCCGATATAATGAATGCGATAAGCAGAAATATTTCATTGACGCTCATTTTATTATCCCCCTTTCATTATTTTCCGAATAAATAGTACCACAAAAGCGCACATTTGTCAATAGCAATTTTTGCCTTTAAGTCAAAAAGAAGATCTCCGCCGCGGCGGAGATCGTGAGATCAATATTTGACAGGCAGAGGATTTAAAGCGTGCGCCGTTTCGATGACGGAAATCACCTGCGCCGCCTGCTCGCACGTCACGGTGAGCGGCGCGTTCTCGGTTATGGCGTAATAGACTTCTTCATATATCTTCGCCGTGCCGACGTCGAACGCCGTGCCGTCGTATGTGCCATCTTCCTCGTGAGCGACGAGCTTTTCGGAGCAGTAAACGGGCATTCCGTCGGCGTTGCGGAGCGATCCGACAACAACGGGACGCGGCGGATTTTCGCCGTCGACGATGTATTTCATTTTGTACGCCGTCGGCGTGCTTTTCAGCGTGCCGCGCGAGCCTTGGATCTTTATATTGTAGTCGCAGAACGCGTCGGTCGAGTTCATCTCGATGTCGACGACGGGCTTTGAGGGCGCTGTGAGAATGATCTTGACGTAGTCTTCAGCGTCGCCCGACGTGAGCGCCGTGTCGAGCTTTGAATATTCGACGCGCGCGTTTTTGTCAAATCCGAGAAATCCGAGCGCCATCGCTATCGGGTGCGGACCTGTGTTGTACGCGCTGCCGCCGACCTTTTTTTGAAGAGTCTGCCAGTCCCAGCGGCGCGCGAGGCTGTTGTATCGGATGCTTATTTGCTTGACGTCGCCGAGCGTGCCGTCATTTGCCTTTTTCAGCGCGTCGAGATAGAAGGGCGCGTGCTGCGTGTTCTGGAAAACGGCGAGAAGAGCGCCGTGCTTTTTCGCAGCGCTAATGAGCGTTTCGCACTCGTAATACGTCTTTGCAAACGGCTTTTCGGTGAGGACGTTATAACCGTGCTCGAGAAGATCCTTCGTGATGGGGTAGTGCATATCGGAGTACGATGCATTGACGACGAGATCGACGTCGTCATAGGCGAAAAGCTCCGTGTAGTCGGACAAAACGGTGCATCCGTCGTAGAGCGTCTTTACGTGTTCACGCATCACCGGATCGGCGTCGACGACGTACCCGACGTCGAAGAATTTGTTTCTCTCCGAAAGATAATATTTGCCGTGGATGTTCATTCCGCTTCTGCCCTGACCGATTATCGCAAGCTTAAGTTTTTTCATCATATGACCTTTCTTCCTCCGACGAACACGGAGGAAACGTTTATTTTTTCGTCGAAAGCGACGATGTCGGCGTCGAATCCCGCTTCGATTTTGCCTTTGTTCAGACCGAGAATGTTCGCGGGCACACTGCTCATCATTTTGACAGCAGTAGGGATGTCATAGCCGCAGTCCGACGTCATGACGCGCACAAGCGCGTCCGCCGTTGCGACGCTCCCTGCGAACGCCGAGCGGTCGATGAGCTTGCAAACGCCGTCTTCGACTATGAATTTCGTGCCGCTCATCTCGCCGCTTTTGATGTCTGTGCCGGCGATGTGAAGGCTGTCGGTGACGAGCGCCACCTTATCCGCGCCTTTGATCTTGACTATCATTTTTATAAGCTCGGGCGGCAAATGTCTGCCATCGGCGATAATCTCGACGAAAATATCGTCGTCGAGAAACGCCGTTTCGATCACGCC
>CAJONA010000166.1 GCA_905235755.1 uncultured Clostridia bacterium | reverse complement strand
CAGGAATACTTTCCATCATCCATATGGCGCTCAAAAGCAACCATATAACCGGTTTCACCGGAAACGGACGACATCGCCGAGGCGAGCATCTGCCCGAACGTAAGGCTCGACACCATAAAATCCATTTCCTCGTAGAGATGGTTCTCCACCGTGGCGGAAACGAGCGAGAAAGCCGCGATGAACGTTATCGCCGAAGCGATATACAGCGTTTTACGATGCGTCAGTTTTCTCAGTTCAAAACGCAGGAGCCTGCCGAGTTGAGCAAAAAAATCTTTCATACGGCACCTCCCATTTTATTTATGAAATAGCTTTCGGGATCGACGCCTACCGTTTCAAGCCCGCTGATGATAATTCCGTTTTCAAAAAGAGTGCTGCTTATTTCGCCGGAGCGGTCTGCGTCGGCTTTTACCGTGACGACGTTGTTGTCGATGGAGACCTGTTCGGGATCGACAAATTCCAAGCTTTTGATAATGTCGGCGGCTTTTTGCGCGTCGCTCACCGTTATTTTGAGGCTTGTGCCGAGCTTTTGTTTAAGATCGTCCGCACGTATTTCTTCGATAAGCACGCCGTTATTTATAACGCCGTATTTCGTTGCTATCTTGGACAGCTCGTCGAGAAGATGACTCGATACGAGGAACGTGACGCCCTTCTCGCGGTTCAGCCGCAGTATAAGATCGCGTATCTGCTTGATCCCCTCCGGATCGAGCCCGTTTACAGGCTCGTCGAGTATTAAAAATTCGGGATCGCCGAGCAGAGCCATCGCTATCCCGAGGCGCTGTTTCATTCCGAGCGAAAAATTTTTCGCTTTCTTCGCGCCGACGCCGCCGAGCCCGACAAAGTCGAGTTTTTCGTGTATCTCGCTGTCGGAACAGCCGCAAAGTATCGCGTAGCGCTTCATGTTTTCGTATGCGGAGCAGTTTTTATAAAACACGGGCATCTCGACAAGAGAACCGATGCGGCGGCGCTGCGGCACGCTCGCTTCCTCTCCGAAAAGTTCATACGTGCCCGACGTCGGAGAAATCAGTCCGAGCGCCATTTTCATCAGCGTCGTCTTTCCGGCGCCGTTTTTGCCGATAAAGCCGTATATATCGCCGCGCTCGACTGTCATATTCACGCTGTTAACGGCAACCTTTTTCCCAAACGACCTTGTAAGAGATTCGGTCTTGAATACGATATCCATTTGTCCTCCTTTTAGCGATCGCATATGCGACCGTTTATTTTTTGATTATACCATATATTTGCAGCCAAGTCAACATCGTTTTAAAAAGTAAAAAAACGTCCGTCATTGCACTTTACAAACACTGAATAAAGTGCTATAATATAATTAAATTTTCAGAAAGAGCGGGGCCGATAATGCGTCTTGACAGATTTTTATCGAATATGGGCGTATGCACGCGCGCGGACGCAAAGCGGCAGGCTCGCGCGGGCAATATCACGGTGGGCGGCGCCGTCGTGCGCGACGCGTCGATGCACATCGATCCGAGCGCAGACGTCGTCGTATACTGCGGCGAGCGGGTTGCGTACGAGGAATACACATATATTATGCTCAACAAGCCGGACGGAGTGCTCAGCTCGACCGACGACGGCGACGGGCCGACGGTCATCGACCTGCTTCCCGAAAATCTACGCCGCCGCGGGCTTTTCCCGTGCGGACGACTCGACAAGAACACGCTCGGACTGCTGATAATCACAAACAACGGCGCGCTGGCGCACGATCTTTTGTCGCCGTCCAAGCACGTCGAAAAGACGTACCGCTTCGAGTGCGCGTCTCCGCTTTCCGACAGCGACGCCGAGCTGCTCCGCCGCGGCGTCGATATCGGTGAAAAATCGCCGACAAAAGAGGCGCTCCTGTCGCTCACTTCAAGCACCGGCGGTGTGATCACTGTCTATGAGGGCAAATTTCATCAGATAAAAAGGATGTTCGCCGCCGTCGGAAATAAAATAACGTACCTCGAACGCATCTCGTTCGGCGGGATAAAACTCGACGCGTCGCTTTGCCGCGGCGAGTGGCGATATCTGACAAAAGACGAGATAGCGTCGCTAGAAAACAGAAAATGATTTTTCGGAGGAAAAAATGGATATATTAAATCGTTTATCGGAAGAACTTAACATCAAGCTGTCGCAGGTAACGGCGGCGGTCGAACTTCTCGACGACGGCAACACCGTCCCGTTCATCGCGCGCTACCGCAAGGAAGCGACGGGATCGCTCGACGACGACGCGCTCCGCGCCCTGCTCGACAGGCTCAATTATCTTCGTTCGCTCGAAAAGCGCAAGGACGAGGTGAGAAATTCCATAACAGAGCAAGGCAAAATGACGGACGAGATCGCGGAGGCGATCGAAAACGCTATGATCCTCGCCGAAGTCGAGGACATATACCGTCCGTTCAAGCAAAAGCGCAAAACGCGCGCGTCCGTCGCCCGCGAACGCGGGCTCGAACCGCTCGCGTCGCTCATACGCGAACAAAAGAGCGCGTACGAGCGCAGTATCGCCGATATCGCGGCTGACTATATCGACGAGGAAAAAGGCGTTATGAGCGCCTCTGACGCTTTGCAGGGAGCGAAGGACATCATCGCCGAGGATATATCCGACGACGCCGACTACCGCAAGGAGATACGCGCAATAACGTACGAGCACGGTTTCCTCTGCTCAAAAAATATAAAAGACGAGGACTCGGTCTACTCGATGTACTACAACTACAACGAGAAGATATCCGCCGTTCCGTCGCACCGCGTGCTTGCGATAAACAGAGGCGAAAACGAGGAGTTTTTAAAAGGCAGCATCGAGGTATCGAGCGATCTGCCGCTGAACTATCTGCTTTATGCCGTCATCACCGATCCGAAAAGCCCCGCCTTTCCGTACATGATAAGCGCGATGACGGACAGCTACGACCGCCTTATCGCTCCGTCGATCGAGCGCGAGATACGCTCCGATCTGTTTGATAAAGCGAGCGAGGGCGCGATAAAGCTGTTCTCGGAAAACCTGAAAAATCTGCTTATGCAGGCGCCGATAAAAGGCAAAACGGTGCTCGGCCTCGATCCCGGCTACCGCACCGGATGCAAGCTCGCCGTCGTCGACAAGACGGGCAAAGTGCTCGACACAGCCGTCAT
>CAJONA010000165.1 GCA_905235755.1 uncultured Clostridia bacterium | reverse complement strand
CTTTACACAGCCTCTTTCGCAGATATCGCAGGCGATGCAGTCGCTCCAGTCCGCAGCCGCCGCAGGCGAGCGCGTATTTGAGTTCCTCGAAGCGGACGAAATGGAAGATGAAAGCGGCAAAACGCAGCGCCTTGAGAACGTCAAGGGCTCCGTGGAGTTCAGTCATGTCAAATTCGGCTACGAGGATTCCGAAAAAATCGTTATTCACGATTTTTCCGCCGAGGCAAAGCCCGGACAGAAGATCGCCATTGTCGGCCCCACGGGCGCAGGAAAAACAACGATGGTCAATCTGCTCATGCGTTTTCATGAGATACAGGGCGGCGAGATCCGCATCGACGGCGTTTCCACAAAGGATATAACGCGCGAAAACGTTCACGATCAGTTCTGTATGGTTTTGCAGGACACGTGGCTTTTTGAGGGAACAGTCCGCGAAAATCTTGTGTACTCAACTCCAAATGTGTCTGATGAAAAAATCAAAGAAGCATGTAAAGCGGTCGGTCTGCACCATTTCATCAAAACGCTTCCGAACGGATATGATACCGTGCTTACCGATCAGGTGAATTTGTCGCAGGGACAAAAGCAGCAGCTTACCATCGCCCGCGCGATGATCGCGGATAAGCCGATGCTTATACTTGACGAGGCGACAAGCTCCGTTGATACGCGTACCGAGCTTCAGATACAGGACGCAATGGACAAATTGATGCACGGCCGCACGTCGTTTGTGATCGCGCACCGCCTTTCCACCATCAAGAACGCAGATCTGATCCTTGTTATGAAGGACGGAGATATTATCGAGAGCGGCAACCACGAAGAATTGCTGGAAAAAGGCGGCTTCTATGCCGAGCTCTACAACAGCCAGTTCGAACAGGCGTCGTAATTGAAGGAGACAAAAAACAGAGCCGATATCTCAAAATCGGCTCTGTTTTTATATACCGCGATGTTCCCGCGGGATCATAATTCAACATCTCCTGACGTCGTAAGCTCCGCGCCGTCACCGACATCGTTTGCGTAAGCGACGAGATATATCTTTCTGCCCTCGACGGCGGAAACATTGCATTTCCCGCGTATCGAGCAGCCTGACAAAATTATGCGCGTCGGCGGATATACGATTCCTTCAACGCCCCTGTGCGCCATGCGGACGCTTGTATCGGCGAGTGTGGAATTTATCACTTTGATATCGCCGACGGGCGTTGTCGAGCGGATAAAATACGGGATGTTTGCCATTGTGTGTACGTTTTCGAATGTGATGTTCGTCTGCACCGGCGCGTCGGCGTAAGGATAATAGCTGTGAGAGTATATATCGTTGTCGAAATGGAACGCAAACGCGGTGGGACGGTTTTTTTCAAGATAAATGTCCTTGAAATGAATGTTCCTGCATCCGCAGTTGTATATGATATTGTCGTCCTGCGTCATCACCCAGGTAATACCGTCAAGCACCGCCTCGCCCGATGTATGGGCGGGGCGTGTTTTTGATATATATTCCTTGCCGTCGGCGGGCATTTTTGCGCGGTACATACGTCCGTTTGACACTACCGTATCGGAATTTCTTATTATCATCCCCTCGCTCCAATCGAGCCACGCTCCGCCGAGAAGTCGGCAGAAAAAGCCCGTCGTCGACGGCTGATCGAGATCGAAGCAATATTCGATGAGCCCGTCCTCGATCCACCCCATTTGAGGATTTGACACGGCATGTTGAGCGCTATCGGATCGTCGAATGTGCGGAACACGCCGTTACGAAGGATAAATCTTCTTCCCGGCCCGTAGTGGACGGCGTCCTTCATTCCTTCAATGTGAACGTTTTCTATTCTCGAATCCTCAAACGTACACACCTGTATACAAAATCCGTGTGAGCCGAGGTCATAGCACTGGAAATCCTCGATCACAGTGTGCTTTGCATAGAAAAATCCGACGTGGCAGTTCATCCCGACGATGTTCTGCTTCGTTATGTCCACATCATTGCAAATAAGACGCATACCGCGTATAGCTATGTCGTGATCGTATGTGCGCGAAAACGCGCCCTTGTTGAGTATAAGAGGACCGTCGCCCTCTCCGGTCGGGACGCGCCTGACGTATGTTCCGGCGGAAAATTCGAGCGTCGTGTCGCTGCCGATAGTGAGCGTGCCCGCGACGTCGTATATTCCGGCTTCATCGATGACGATATGACCGCCCGCATCGAGCATTTTTTGAAGCGTTTCTCTGTTTTTGCCGCCGCTGCTTGACGGGGAGAAGCCGTGTTCCGAAGAATAAATTATTTTAGACATAATGACCTCCGTATTTGCTTTATATTTCAAACCGAGTGTTTTTGTCAAGCTCCGCAATATCTTTAAGTCCCGCGTGACTGCACTGCATTTTCAGTCCGTCTGCGGCGCATTCCTTTGCTTTTTGAATATCGCCGAGTCCGAGATATCCGAGCGCTTTTATGTAAAGACAATGGACATTGTTGTTTTTATCGAGATCGACGTCGAATACCGAGAGATCGGGAAGCGACACGGCAAAGTAGTCGATCTTCACTTTGTCGTTCATATGTTTGTCTGCATATTCAATGAATAAGTCAAATCTTCGGTTCGCCTCCGCCGTATCTCCGAGCTTTGCGATCGCTTTTGTGGCGTAGTACATCATCTCGGGCGGGCGGTCGTTGTAATACATGGCTGAGCTGAGCTCAAAATCTCCTTTGGCAGCGAGCTCAAACTCATCTTTTCTTTTTTTTGCGTCGGTTTCAAGGCACCCGAGCATATAATGAATATCATTGTCAAGCGTTCCGATGAGCTTTCCCTCGCCGATGTTTTCGGGATATGTGAGCGCCTGCCTCAAAAGGCTTACGGCGTCATCGCTGCCGCTCCTTTTTGCGATCCCGACAAGCGCCGCCTTGTACTGTGCGGCGATCTTGCCTTCGCCGCCCTCGAACGGGTGAAATCTACGGCATTTTATTTTTTCGAGTGACGAATCATATTCTCCCGAAAAGTTGAGCAGAGTTATATATTCCGTGTAAAGATCGTCGCGCTTTTGAAGCAGCTCTGCGTGCGCGTTCATGTTTTCAAGTCTTTTTTTGACGGAAACGTTCGTCAGCTTATACAGAACGTCGAGTTCGTAAAATACCCGCGAGTCGCTCTTGTCCATATCAAACGCTTTCTCCATTGCCGCGACGGCCTTTTTTTCGTCGTGCAGCTTGTTGAAATACGCAATGGACAGATTTCTGTAAACTGTGGGAACGGATATTTTATCGGCGCTGCTTTCCCACAAAGCGACCGCCTTTTTCCAAAGACCTTTGTCGTAATAAAGGCATCCGAGATAATACGCGGCAAACGATCCGCCCGCGTCGACGGCTTCTTCCAGTACGGCGATATCCTCGAGCCTGTTCGGGAAGCAGTAATCGGGGCTTGCTTTTTCGGCTTTATCGAGGTCGTTTTTGTCGCCGGAAAGGAAATATCTGTAATAATTCACCATCGGATCGCCGTCCGGCGCAAGTGCAAGCACGTTGGCGGCGTCTTCCAAAAACACAGTTTCGAGATACCAACCCCCCATTTCCATATAGCATAAAGCAAGCTCGATGTAGTTATGAGCGTCACCGCGCATTATCTTTTCAAAGTCTTGTTTGTCGCCCGAAAGGAGCGCGAGCTCATACCGTGCGCCGAGGTCGAGCGGGTCGATCTTTACCGTTTCAAGCGCAAATCCGACAGCTTCGTCGCGTCTGTTTGTGTGGCGCAATACAGCCGTTTTGAGCAACCGCGCTTTCATATTATGCGCGCCGAAAATGAGCGATTTTTCGACAAAATCAAGCGCATCGTCGAAATATTCCTCACGCGCTCTCGCACACGCAAGGCGATAAAACGCTTTGCCTTGCATATTCGCGTCCCACGTTGCTTTGTAGAAAGCGTCGAACGCTTCAACATATTTACCGACTTTTTCAAGCGCAAGTCCGAGATTATAGTACGGCTCGCAGTCGTAGGGGTTGGGATTTTTCCACGTCGACGACTTTATCGCCGCCTCGAAATATTTTATGCTTTTCTCGAAAAGTCCCTTGTTATAAAGATATTTTCCGTAGCCGTTGTTCAGTCTTATGTCGGACGGATCGCGTGCCAGCCCTTCGAGATAATACGGCTCCGGCGAAAACGTCGCGTGGCGGTATTGCTCGATATGCGTCGCCGCAAGGAAAAGCTTTTCGGTCGTCTCTATCTTTTCGGGATCGGGTATTGCTTCGGCAGGGGAGGGAATATCGCCGTGCGGCTCCGCTTTTTTGCAAACGAGGTGCTCCCCGTCGACTGTAAGCATACATTCGACGTCGTCGCTGTCAACGTCGATCTCTTTTTTGAAAACCGCCGCCGTATCGAGATCGAAGTTTTCAATGCAGACGATCCTTTTGTTTTTTGAAAAAACGAGAGACGCGTCCTCTATCTTTACGGAAGCATACACCGTAACGCTCGCGCGGCCGTCTTTGACAGTCATATTTATGACCGCTTTTTCCGACGCGTTCGAGACAGTGCCGACCTCTTTATACGGCATAAAATACTGCGTGAACGTCTTTTCTTCATACGGCTTGACGAAAGTAAAATCGGGCTGATTGTCGGTGAAAACGCCCGTCATTATTTCGATATACGGCCCGTTTTCGTCGGTGAGATTTCTGTCCCACGCGCGGCCGAAATCGCCGTTGCCCCATGTCCATTGCTTTTTTCCGGGCGAGATATGATGATCCGCTATGTGAAGGAGCCCGGCGTGTTTTCCCTCGTCGTAATTGCCGATAAAATCAAAGTCGCTGTGATACGCCATAAACGACGGCGTGTTTTCCCTCGTCGTAATTGCCGATAAAATCAAAGTCGCTGTGATACGCCATAAACGACGTCGGCACGGGAATGTTTTTGTAACGGGAAATATCCGTTCCGGGCGCATAATCATATTTGTAGTATACGCCTTTCGCTATCGGAAATTCCGATACGGCGCGTTTCCCGTGATCCATCACCGCGAAAACATCGGGCGGAAAAATCGATTGCGTGTCATCATTTACCGCGACCGCGGGGTTTGCCCACCACAAAAACGTTTGCGGTCTGTCGGTGGGATTATATACCTGTCCTTTTATTTCAAGATACGCTTTATCGGGATATACGGTAAATCCCGCCATACCTTTAAGATGGAACATTTTATCGATCTCGCCTATCCACACTGTGACGCTGCCGTCGTCGTTTTCTTCGATCGTATAGTCGAGCGGATCGAATGTCGACGGGCGGTGATGCTGCGGCCAGTTGAACTCGATACCTCCCGATATCCACGGTCCCGCAAGCCCGACGAGCGCGGGTTTTATCACTTCGTTGTAATATATCGCGTCATAGCCGTTCGTTTTGTCGTAAAGGCGCTGTACGCGTCCGCCGAGTTCCGGCAGGAGCATGACGAGGATATATTCGTTTTCGATGAATATTGCCTCGTATTCCTTGTCTGTTTTTGTATCTGATACACCGTAGCCGGGGTGAGGATAAACGCGTCCCGACGAACCCTGATACACTCTTTTCTCTGTAAACAACGGATTTTTGTCATACGGCTCTGTTTCGTATGTCGGTATGACGACCTTTTCTGTTCTGACTTCGACTTTTGACATAATTTTTCTCCTCCAAAAATTTTATGAGATGATTATAACATTTTTACGGAATGATTTCAATGCCGAAATAGGTATAAAATGATCATAATATCGGCGCTGTGAACGCTTTTTCTGCCATTTCAAAAAAACGCACCGCAGCCGAAGCTCGATGCGTATTTTCGACAAACCGAAAAGCCCGCGCACGCGGGCTTTTTGCTGCTGCTATTTTTCGACGTTATCGGAGGACGTATATGTGAAAATCGCGCCGTCGGGCAGAGAAATATACATAAAGTCGTCCGACTCCTCCGCTAAAAATTCAAGCGCTTGATAACGGTAACGGAATTTGAATGTTTTATTCACGGTGCCGCTCGTGGTCGGGAGCGTTTCGTCGAGCGTTACAACGCCGTCCTCATATGTATATTTGCCGATCCCGAAACGGCTCGATAACATCGTTTCGTAATATGTGAACGTACCGTCTTCGTTCAGCGTTATCGTAAAGTAGTCCAGCCAGTAGTACGACAGCTCACCGAGCTTATCGCTGTTTTTGAAGGAATATGTGCCGTAAGAGAACACATTGGGCCATTTTGATTTCCACAGCAGCGTTCCTGCCTTGTCATACGCGGCGTAGACCGTTTCCGTATTGTACTGTATCGAGCTGACATACGGCAGCTGCTCGCCTATTCCCGTTATGTTTTCCGATACGATAAGATAAAAATCGCCGTAATCGAGTACGCCCGTCGGTCTGCCGTCGGCAAAATCGGCGAATATCTTGTC